>CAZNHI010000188.1:0-5463 GCA_964572535.1 uncultured Dehalococcoidia bacterium | reverse complement strand
GCCGACCGCGTCCTGGTCGTCACCCTGGCGCCGGAGCCCACCCGCACCCCTGAGCCACCGACCCCAACCCAGCCGCCCGCCGCCACCATCGCCCTCCCCACGCCAACGTTGGTCCCACCAACCACCACTCACACGCCTCAACCCACGCAAACTCCCCCACCTTCACCCACTTTCACCCCAAACACCCCACCATCGCCCACGCCCACGCCGACCATCACCGGCACCGCCACTGGCTCCTCCACCCTGACCTCGCGGGAGCAGACGATCTTCGACGCCCACAACGCGGAGCGCACCTCCCGTGGCATCGCCCCCCTCACCATCGACCCCACCCTGCAGACGATTGCCCGAGCGAGGGCACAGATCATGGCGGCCAACAACCTGTTCTCGCACTACGCCCCCAATGGCCAGACCATCTACGACCTGTTCGCCGCCGCCAGCTACGCCTGGGTAGACGCCACGGAGAACATTCACTTCAACGACGTCTCGCTCTCGCAGTCAGAGTCCTGGGCCATGACCGAGTACATGACCAGCCCCGCCCACCGGGCCAACATCCTCAAGCCCGGCTACCACCGCCTCGGCGTCGGCGTTGCCACCAGCGCCGCCGGCGTCCACTACTACTCCGTAGTCTTCTCAGACTGACCCACCGTCGCCGTACCTGCATACCTTGAGGCCTGCCCGCTCGCTGTAGCGGCGACCTTCAGATCGCCAGGATCCCGGCTCAGCGCCGAGGCCGTGAATCCTGCCAACGTCGCAGATTCACGCCAGCCATCAGCTCTTGGCTACGCTCAGTTCTTCATCATGCTTGCGCCACGCGGCCTCAGACAGCAGCTGCACCCCGGACGCCACCAACGAGCTGCCTCCCAGCACGACCGGTATCGGCGCCTCGCAGGCCGCAGCCGTGAACTCGCGCACCCAGGCGTCCTCGATGCCCTCCGGCTGCATTGCGTCCGAAAGAAATCGGTCCGGCCGCGATGGCTTTAGCCCCATGTGCGCGAACAAAGGCCGAGTGTCGATGAACGCCGCCTGCCCCAGCTGCGCCAGCTCCTCGAAGAAACGCCGCATGCCCACGCTCTGCAGGTGAAAGGCCAGCAGCGACCGTGCCTCACCGTTGACGTCCCGGCCCGCCGCCTGCAGGCCGCGCTCCTCCGCGAACATGCGTACGCGGCAGGCGGTCTCCGATTCCAGGTATTGCCAGGTCTGCGTCCCCACGCGCCCGGCCACCACCACCTCGGCGTCGCGGTCCGTGAACAGACGCGATGCGCGATCCAGACGTTCCCTATCGATGTCCGTCGCGTCTAGCAAGCGTTGCAGGTTGGGCCCGGCGCCGCCCGCGTAGGCCAGGATCGCCAGGTCTCCCGGGGTATCGAGGTCGAACTGATTCGCGATCGTGCGCGCCAGCGATCGATTCTCGAGGCCGCCCTCGTCACGCAGCAGCCGTGGCACGATGCGGTCGTTGTCCGGCAACGTAACGCGCTCTACGACGCTGCCCGGCACGAAGCCGATCAGGTCGGCCGAGAAGAAGTTGTTCGCCACCACCGCCTTCTCGCACCGCATCAGCTCTGCCGCCACCACCGCCAGTTCGTCACCCTTGATCAGAGGCAGCCCGCAGCCAACATAGACGGGGCGTTCCAGCGCGTGTCGCGTCACGACCTCGCTCAGTCGCCGCCCGAAGTGAAACGCCTCACCCGGCCGGTCGAGGTCGACCTCTACATCGCGCGGCAGCCGGCCCGCCAGGGCATTCGCGGAGGTTGCATCGGCTACCAGCAACAGCTTTGCGAAGGCGCCGCTGGCAGCGGCTGCCTCCAGCGTGTCGAGCGCGCACTCGCGCAACGCCGCTGCGAAGGCTTCCTCGGTGGGGCTACCGCTCATGCCGCCGCAAAACATCAGCAGGGCGGGTCCAGCCGTCGCCATCAGTCCTCGCGTGCCAGCGTCAGGCCGATTACCGCGGACGCGCCCATCGAAAGCAGCACTTCAGCGCAAGCGCCCAGGGTCGCGCCCGTAGTCGCCACGTCGTCTACCAGCAGCACACGACGGCCCGCCACGTCTGCACTCCTCGCCGGCCTGAAGACGCCGACTACATTGAGCCGCCGCTGCTCCGCCGTCGCGCTGGCAGCCTGCGGCGTCGCATTGCCCCGCCGACGCAGCGCGTCGAGTACCGGCAGATCGATCTCACGCGCCAGCTCTCTCGCCATCAGCGCCGCCTGGTTGTAACCCCGGCTACGCCCCCGCGACCCCGTCAGCGGCACGGCGACGACCACGTCCGCCTCCAACCCGTGCTCTCGATAGCAGCTCGCCAGCTGCGCCGCCAGCGCCTTGCCAAGAGTGCTCTGCCCGCCAAACTTGAAGGCGTGCACCAGCCTGCGCACGTCGCCTTCGTACTTGAACACGGACCGCTGCTGTCTCAGCGATGTCGGGTGCTCAGCGCAGCCAGCGCAGACGCGGCCTCGCAGCGGCAGCCAGCAAACGTCGCAGCGGCGTCCGTCAGCTCGCGATAGGCCGTCCACGCACGCCTCGCAGAGAAACGACCCCAGCCTGTCACACAAGGCGCAACGAGGTGGATAGATCAGGTCGAGCGCCGCGCTACCGAGACGGCTAAGGCTCTGTGCAATCATCGGAGTCGGAGTATATCAGCGCCTGACTGTACGCCCTGCACTCTGGACTCTGCTCCCAATGCTAGAATCGATCCGTGAAGGTCTCACTCCTCCTCTTTGCCGCTCTGCGCGAGGCTGTCGGCCAGCGCACGCTCTGCATGGAGATAGAAGACGGCGCGACCGTCAACGACCTCAAGCGCCGCTTGGCGGTTGCGTACCCACGCGTCGAGCCCATGCTCGATACCGTGGTCTGCGCGATCGACGACGAATACGTCCGGTCAGAGGAATACCTGCGTGACGGCGTAGAAGTCGCGCTGATCCCGCCTGTGAGCGGCGGCGCCGTGGAGACAACGCCCGGCTTATTCCGTCTCACGCACGAGGTCATGGACCCCCAGCACCTCGTAGAACTCGTCCGGTGCGACGAAGCCGGCGCCATTGCGCTGTTCTACGGCATCGTGCGCAACCATAGCGAAGGCCGTGACGTCGAGCGTCTGGAGTACGAAGCGCACGAGAGCATGGCGGTGCGCAAGATGCGCGAGGTTGCTGCTGAGACGAAGCGCCGCTTCCCGGAGATCAGCGAAATCGGCGTCTGGCACCGCGCCGGCGTGCTGCAGATCGGGGAGGCGAGTCTGCTGGTAGCCGTATCTTCACCGCACCGCGCCCAGGCCTTCGAGGCGTGCCACTGGGCCGTTGACCGCGTCAAAGAGGTCGTGCCCGTATTCAAGAAGGAACACTGGGCCGGCGGCTCCGCCTGGGTTGAAGGCCACGCTATCCAGGAACCAAAGACCTAACAACCACCTTCATTCGGCACAAGCATGGCTCACCTGACCCCTCGCCGGCGACGGGGAGGGGCGGCATCGCGAGAGTGAGGGTTTAAGGACGCCTCTCCCTCCTTCCAGACTCCCTCAGGTCAATCAAGCAGGCCGGCAAACACAGGGGCGTTTTTGTCCCACGGCGCCCCCACATCACGCTCAGTCCGCCCTGCTACCCGCGCCCACAGAGGCAGTTGCCCGCTGCGCCGAGAAGCAGTCGTTACAGTACACGGGGCGATCCAGGCGCGGCACGAATGGCACCGTGGCCTCGCGGCCGCAAGACGCACACGTAATCGTCGCGCCACCTTCGCGCGGCATACCCCCTGTGCGCTCCCGGCGGCGATTGGCGCGACAGTTTGGGCAGCGCTGCGGCTCGTTCATCAGGCCCTTCTCAAGGTAGAAACCTTGCTCGCCGACCGTAAACACGAACGATTCGCTGCAGTCCCGACAACTTAGAGTCTTATCCTGGAATTCCATGTGCCCCTCCCCCGCCCCGATCGCATCAGGGCCTCTGCAACGCAGGCTAAAGCTTCGCAAACTTGCGTAATTCAGGCGGGCGGGGCCAAAAGTCTGGTGGATATTAGGTAAGGGCTATCAGGTTGTCAATACGTTCGAAGACGACGAGATCGAAGGCGATTCAGCGCCCGCTCTGACGCCTTGGCGGCCGCTGACGCGGAAGTTGCTCCACGCGTCCGCGGCTTACTCGCGGCCGCTCCCGCAGGTCGACGCGGTACGCCGGTGCCGTGATCGGTACCTCGGTGCAGACTCCCGGGTCGTTGAGACGCGCCAACACCCGCTCTTCGATGACGCGCGCGAGCGAGTCCTCGCTCGCCGTAAACACGGTTGGCAGCCGCGCGGCGTAGCGATGGTTAATTAGCTGGAACAGGCGGTCGCGCACCCAGGAAACGTCCGACTGCGCGCCGAGGTCGTCCAGGATCAGCAGCGGCGCGTTCTTGAGCTGATTGAAGCCCTCCAGGAAGCCGGGCCCGGTCTCGTCGTTCATCAGGTGGCGGAGGTAGTCCAGCAGGTCCGCCACAAAGAAGAACACGGGCCGTTCACCGCGAGCCCGGCAGCGATTCGCGATCGCCGCCGCCAGGTGCGTCTTGCCCGACCCGTTGGGCCCAAAAATCAGCAGCCAGCCCTCCGGCGCCTCCGCGAACTCCATCGCTGTCCGATACGCGTTCTCCAGGCTCCAGCGCTCCTCCTGCTTGAGATGCCCCACGGCGATGTCGAAGGTCTCAAACGTCATCTGGGCAATGCTCTGCAGCCCCAGTGAGTCCGGCAAGTTGACGTCGAGGGCGCGCGCAGCCGCCTCCACATAGTAGACGCGCGCGATCGCCGGGTCGGTGAGGCGCATGCGCAGCCGTTCGTCCAGCCGGTCGATGCTCAGGTTTGTCGTGACCACGGTCGGGAGCTGCGCGTTGTAGCGGTGGTTGAGGATCTGGAACAGCTTCTCCTGCGCCCAGGCCGTGCCGCTCTGTGTGCCGAGGTCGTCCAGGATCAGCACCGGCGCCGTACGTACCTGCTCCAACAGCGCGTCGTAGCCCATGTCGGAGTCCGGTTTGTAGGAGGCTCGCAGGTGGTCCAGTAGGTCCGGCACCACCACGAACAGGGCCGGCTGGCCCCTCTCAATGCACCGATTCGCTATCGCTGCCGCGACGTGCGTCTTGCCTGCGCCGGACGGGCCGTGTACCAGCAACCAGCCGTCCGGCTCCTCCGCGAATGCCTTCGCATCCCGCACGAGGCCTTGGAACAGATCTCGGTCGCGCGGGTTGGTGCTCCGCCCGTGCTCGAGCAGATTGGCAAACGTCAGGCGCGTCAGCGGCCCCAGGGATGAGTAGCGCTGCAACCTGGCGAGGCGCGTCTCCGCGGTCTCGGCACGCACGCAGTCGCACGGCGTCGCCTTGCCGAAGTCCGGGTGGTCCAGCGGCAGGTCGCGGCGCAGGAAGCCAGCCCCGCCGCAGCGCGGGCAGACGTCCCCTTCCGGTCCTTCCGGGGAAGGACTACTGGCCGCCGCCGAGGTCGCGGTAGCGTCGGAGGAGTTGGGCTCGGGCGCTGTT
>CAZNHI010000187.1:0-5472 GCA_964572535.1 uncultured Dehalococcoidia bacterium | reverse complement strand
CTCGTCGTTGATCACGCGACACTTCTCGTAGAAGTCGTGGAAGGCTGTCGCCAGGTCGGACGCGTAGTGCGGCAGGTGGTGCGGCTCGTGGTTCTCTGCGATCGTCTCCACCAGCTCGGGCAGGAGCAGCATCTTGCGCACCAGCGTCAGCTCCGCATCGTGACGCAGCAGCGAGACATCGCCGTCTTCGTACTTCAGCCCGCGCTCCGCCGCCTGCGCGATGATCCCGGAGCTACGCGCATGGGCGTACTGCACGTAGTACACGGGGTTCTCGCTGCTTTGGCGCTTCGCCAGGTCCATGTCGAAGTCCATCTGCGAGTCTGCTGACCGCTGCAGGAAGAAGAAGCGGCAGGCGTCAGCCCCCGCCTCGTCGATAACCTCGCGCAGCGTGATGATCTGGCCCGCCCGCTTCGAAAAGCGCACCGTCTCGCCGCCACGCTTCAGCCCCACCAGCTGCCCGATGATGATCTCCAGCCGTCCCTCTTCGACGCCCAATGCCTGCACCGCCGTCTTCACGCGCGATACATGGCCCTGGTGGTCGGCGCCCCAGATATCGATCACCTGGTCGAAGCCACGATTCAAGAACTTGTCGTAGTGGTAGGCGATGTCCGACGCGAAGTAGGTTGGCTGGCCGTTGGAGCGGATCAAGACGTTGTCTTTGTCTTCGCCCAGCGCGCTGCTCGCGAACCAGACGGCGCCCTCTTTCTCCACAACTGCACCGCGCTGGCGCAGCAAGTCCATCGCCGTCTCGTACGTATGCGCGCCCTCGAACAGCGTCTGTTCCGAAAACCACACGTCGTACTCGATGCCCAACGCCAGCAGGTCGTCGCGAATGCGCGCCAGCATCTTGTCGATTGCCAGGCGCTTCAGCTCCGGCGGCGTCTCCGTGGCCTCAAGAAAACGGTCACCCGCCTCGTCCTTGATCGCCTGTGCCACCTCGATCACGTACTCGCCGGGGTAGCCCTCGCGCGGGATCTCGACCTGCCGGCCGAACAGCTGCTGGTAGCGCACAAACACCGTGTCGCCGAAGACCTGTGCCTGGGTGCCGGCGTCGTTGACCAGGTACTCCCTCTCAACCTGATAACCCGCCGCCGCCAACGTCCGCGCCAGCGAGTCGCCGATCGACGCCCAGCGCCCGTTGCCGACGTGCAGCGGCCCCGTGGGGTTGGCGCTGACGAACTCGACCTGCACCTTCTTGCCAAGGCCAACCGTGCTGCGCACGAAGGCGTCGCCTTGCACCAGCACCGTGTTCACCTGCTCGGCCAGCCAGGCGTCGGCCAGCCTGATGTTCACGAAGCCCGGCGGCGCCACCGAAACCTCACCGACCGCCGCGTGGCCGCGCATGTGCTTCGCGATCGTCTCAGCCAGCTGCATCGGGCTCTGCCGCGCCGAGCGCGCGAGGCGCAGCGGTAGGTTCGACGCGTAATCGCCGTGATCGGGGCGAACCGGGCGCTCCACCGCGGGCTCCGGCAGCACGACAGACGGTATCTCGCCCGCTGCCTGCGCCGCGCGCGCCGCCGCGTCTACCAGCCCTGCGATGTCGTCTCGGATGCTCATGGCCAGCGGCCTCACCCGCCTACCCGCAGGCAGGCGAAAAGAGAAATACCGTCCTTCCGACAAGGACGGTGACAGATCGGCAGCTTAGGCGCTCACGCCCCACCGGTCAACGCGGCTCACCCGCCGATTGAGCTCCCCTCTCCTCGCAAGGAGAGGGGTTGGGGGTGAGGTGAGCGACGCCCCAGCGAGGAATCCGTTCGTCCTGAGCCGGGTCGAAGGACGCGATTCCCGGGCAGCTCGCGTGCTAACGGCCCGATGCCCCGGCCTTCAGGCCGGGGTGGCGCGCTACACCCGCTGCGCGTTTGCCACCTGCTGCACCAGAAACTCGAAGTACGCCAGCGTCTCGGACAGGCTCACCCGGTCCTTGGCCCAAACCGGCTTCGGCCCATCGGCGCCGACGACGACGCTGATCGTCCCGGTGCCCGGCCACCAGTTGGCGCGCCACTTGCGCATCGCCTCCTGGCTCTGCAACCCGGCGACGCCCTCGGCGACGCGAGGCTGGCCGGTCGGGTTCAACGGCTGCACCTCTTGCACGCCGCTCGGCGGCAGCAGCTCCGGCCGCACCGTCACCAGCTGGATGAACGTCTCGACCATCCTTTTCGAGGCGTCGTTATACTCGCCGTCGTCGATCAGCTTCTCGGCCTCTTCCAGCGCCGTCCTGAACGCCGGGTCCTTGATCTCCGTCACGTCAGCCATCGCAGCCTCCCGGATCGCTAGACCGTGCTGTTGACGGGATTGGTGAAGCCTTCCAGCTGCTGAGCGCGCCACTTTTCGTGCAGGTGCTGGCGTTCCTGGAACTCCGGCATGACTTCCTTGGCGAACATCTCGATCGTTTCCATGATGTGCTCGTGCTTGCGGAAGCCACCCTGGATCTGCCAGTTCATCAGGTCCACGTTCGCGTCTTCGTAGCGGCGCAGATTCTCGCGCACGAACGCCGGTGAGCCAATGAACAGCCCTCGACCGCCTGCCCGCGCCAGCGTGCGCTGCGTCTCGTCCTCCGGCTCCTGCTCCGGCTCGACCATCGGCTTCTCCTCACCCTCCCTGCCGAACTTCTCCGTGAACAGGCGATTCAGGTGGTCTTTGCCGTGGTGCACCTCGCCGTTAGTGAACGCCAGCGAGAAGCCGAAGTACTGGGCGCCGCGCAGGCCGCGCTTCATCGCCTCTTCGTTCGTCTTGCCCATCATCAGGTTGGCGCTGGTCGAAATCGCCGGGTTCATCGCCAGGCCTATCGGCGTCTTGGTGCGACGCGCCAGATCCCAGTAGCGCTTGACGCGCTCGTCCGCCTCCTCGGGAGTGTCGAAGCCGACGCCCAACGCGCCCATCCCGAAACGCGCCCCGAGCATCGCCGTCTCCAGCCGGCTGGCCGCGACCCACAGCGGCGGGTGCGGCTTCTGCAGCGGCTTCGGGATGATGTTGCGCTCCGGCATGCAGAAGTGGATGCCCTCGTAGCCGGGGTACGGCGTCATGGTCATCATCCGGCAGGCCTCGCGCGTCGCCTCTTCCCACGCTTCCTTCTTCTCCGCGCGGGGCGTCAGGAAGCCGCCAGTCTCGGTGACCGTCGCGCCTTCGCCTGTGCCGAACTCCACGCGTCCGTCCGAGATCAGGTCCAACATCGCAACGCGCTCCGCGACGCGCGCCGGGTGGTTGTGCTTCGGCGGCATGTGCACGATTCCGTGGCCGAGGCGGATGTGCTTCGTCTTCGCCGCGACGGCGGAGAGCCAGACCTCAGGCGCAGAGGAGATGCTGTACTCCTCGAGGAAGTGGTGCTCCGTGCCCCACACGTAATCGAAACCCAGCTTGTCGGCAAACTCGACCTGCTCCAGCGTTTCCTTCATCAGCTTGTGCTCGTCCTCCGGGCCCCAGTTGTCGGTTTCCAGGGGACGCGGGCAGACCAGATTGTAAGAGATGCCGAACTTCATTAACCACCTCGATGATTGAGCGCGCGCGGAGAACAGGCGCCTGAGTATAGGGCTAACAGTGACGTTAGGGTAAGAGATTTCGCCAACGTCTGTGTCAGTCCGTAGGGGCGAGGCATGTCTCGCCCCTACGGACTGGCGAGACTAGCCGTCAAACGGGAACTCCCGCGCCTCGATCATCCTTACGACGTCGTCAACCGCCGTCCGGCAGCGCGCCACCAGTTCGTCGGCGTAGGCGTAACGCTCTCGCGCCGCCTCGAACTCATCCTCGTCCACCAGCCGGTGCGTCAAGCCGCCGTCCGCCTCCATCCGCGCCAGCACGTCCAACTGTAGGTCCACGTAGTGCACCGTCTCGCCATCGAAGTGCAGCGGCGTCGCGATGTTGCAGTAGTAGCCGTACAGCCCCTGCCCCGGCAGCTCCAGCCTGATCACGTTGAACCAGCGGTCCGGCCAGTAGTGCGCCCGCGTGTTGTACGGCGAAACGAACTCGCCGCTCTCGCGCGCGCTGGACTTGATCGACAGCCCCGCCGACGTCTGAGTGACAACGATGCTTTCCTCTGCCCGCAGCAGCCACGCCGGATGCTCCCAGTGCAACGACCCGTCGAAGTTCGTCGCCCGCACCGTGATCGAGCGCAGCCCCGGCGCCTCGTGCTGTGGCCGCACGCGCTTACTCGCCGCCGCCCGTTAGACGCCGCAGCAGCAGCCCCGTCGCCGCCAGCAGCACCACCCCAACGCCAATCGACCCGTACGCGTTCGACACCACCGGTATGTCCTGCGCCGCCTGTTCGACCCCCACGACGAACAGCGCGAAGCCGATCGCGCCCAGAATGCCCGTCAGGAGCTGGCTCGCCCGGATGCGCCGCACCGGCTCCGAGCCCTCGATGAAGTGCAGCAGCTTCTGCGCCGTCTCCTCCGTGATCTGCGTCGCGTGAGTTATCGGGTCCCGCCGCACTTCTGGCTCGCGCAGCGACCACGGCATTTCGAACGACCCGTCGGCGCGGCACGGGAACGCCACCGCCCGCTCGACAGCGTCCAGGTTCAGCGGCCCGTAGATGTGCGGGAACAGCCCCGCGTCCTTCGCGTGCCCCTCTGCGGCAGCCGCCTCGTGCCGGACCGGCGCCGCCACCCGCGACGCGTCGATGCACACCAGCACCAGCCCGTCCTGGCCGTGATAGAACCGGTCCGCCGTCTCAATCACCTGCGCCGCCATGGATGTATGGATGAACCCCTGCTCCGCCAACGAATCGGCGCGATACTCCCCCGCCTCCTGCGCCGCCGCCCACTCCTCGCGCCCCGTGATGTGGTAGATAGTGCCGTCGCTCATCCCACGCAGCTTATCAACTACAGCAAGTCTTAGCGCGACCCGAAGGCCCCATTGCGAGCCAGAGCGCGTCTAGCGCGAGGCGAAGCAATCCCGGTCACCCCCGCTCCTCAACAGCGCCCGGCTAAGTCCGCCACGTGCCATTCGCCGTCTACATCGTCAGCAACAACGCAGGCACTGTCTGGTCCACGGCTTCAGCAACAAGTACAGCGTCAACCGACTCATTTACCACGAGACCACGGAGGATCGTGACACTGGCCTCGCCAGAGAGCAGCAAATCAAGGCAGGCTCGCGCGCCCGAAAGCTCGCGATGATCCAGGCGTTCAACCCAGACTGGCGCGACCTCTATGACGAACTCTGATCCCGAGATTGCTTCGTCGCTAGACGCTCCGCGCAATGGCCAACGCGAAGTGTGCTACTTAGGAGACCTCGCCCGACACGACACGCCGCATCCGCCGCACCGACTCCGCCAGCTCCCGATGCTCTTCCCGCTTCAACCCCGGGTCGTCCGCCAGCAAGGACTGCGCCTCCTGGCGCGCCGTCTCGATCAGCTTCACGTCGGAGAAGTCCGCAGCCTGGAACTCCGGCAGGCCGCTCTGTCGCGTGCCGAAGTAGTCGCCTGGGCCGCGCAGCCTCAAGTCAGCCTCCGCCAGCGCGAAGCCGTCGTTGTTCTCCTCC
>CAZNHI010000186.1:0-5480 GCA_964572535.1 uncultured Dehalococcoidia bacterium | reverse complement strand
CGCGAGCCCCGAGCTGATCTCGGAGCACGCCGGCATCGGCACGAAGGCCGCGGCGCGATACAGCGATCATATGCCGTCGCGGCCGGGCTCGGCCCGCGACGTCATGACGCAGTTGAATCAGAAGCTGAAGCGGAGGGGGTAGGCCAGCAGTTCCGCACGAGGAGGATAGCGGCCAGTCGGCTAATGAGTCCCGAAGGCGTACGAATCCGTCTGTTGGACATTATTCCACCAACGACAGAATCCGCCTTTGCTTGGCCGCAAAGGATAGGCGTATAGCGCGTGACCACGGGTGAGGCTGACCTGGACTCCAATGAACATCTGTTTAGTATACCTGGCAGGTGCCCCAGAAGGGAACGGAGCTTTGTCCGCCAGGCAGATCGCCATCGAACCGCCCAGAAGGATGGCGATGCCGGCAGCTCCTAGCGACGCCGAGGGACACCGGAAGCCGACCGCCTCCGCCCCGGGTGGCATCCTCGGCCGCAATCCGAAGCGCCAGAGAACACTGAGACAAGTTGGCCGGTGGAACGCCTCCAACATGGGGCATCGTTGACGTGACCGGCGCAGCGAACAAGGACTGGAGGAAGGACTTCGGCGTTGACGAAGTCCCGCCTCCGCGGTTCTTCAAGTCAAAGCAGGAACTGGGACCCAACACGCCGCAAGCACACCTGCTCCGGCGAGCATTCGACCTCATACAGGTCGACGGCGTTCTTTGTGTCGATCATTCGCCATTAGTCTACTTCAAGCTGACAGCGAAGCTTGACCTCAAGGTCGTCTACAACCTCCACCGGCAGTTCTGGAACCACGGTGGAGCGCCGCTCCTCGTCCTCATCTCGGACGACGAAGTTCATGTCTACTCCGGGATGCAGAGCCCTACAGCGTACGCTGGCTCCGAACTTCCTAGCTTAGTTGCGACGCTGGCCCGTGTGCCGGAGCAATTGCAAGCCTTCTTGACCTCCGTAGACTCTGGAGAGTTCTTTCGAAGTCACTCCACCTCATTCGATCCTAAGCAACGAGTCGATCGTAGCCTTCTCGACAATCTCAAAGCAGCACGCGACAAGCTAGCAAGCGTCGGCAATCGCGTCGACCCGTTCATCCTGGACGCGCTTTTGTGTCGCCTCGTTTTCACCTGCTATCTCTTCGACCGTGGCGTCATCGGCGAGAGTTATCTCGATAAGCTTCGCGTCGAGGGCACACACCTCCGCGATGTTCTGAAGCTCCGACCAATCTCGCAGGCAAAAGCGTCGCTCTATCGACTCTTCGAACAGCTGGAGAAGGATTTCAACGGGGAGCTGTTCAGTGATGACCTAAACTCCGAAGCCGACCTAATCGGAGCAGCACATGTTGAGATACTACGCGACTTCTTTGAGGGCACCTCCGTCGAGACTGGTCAGGGCTCATTTTGGCCATACGAGTTCGGCTACATCCCGATTGAGACGATCAGCGCTATCTATGAGCATTTCCTGAAGGAAGCTGACAAAGAGCAAGGATCCTTTTACACGCCCCGCTTTCTTGCAGAAGTAGTGCTCGACGCCGCTCTTGATGGACTACCGACTCTCCTAGGAGTGCGATTCCTGGATCCAGCTTGCGGCTCCGGAATCTTCCTCGTGGGCCTGTTCAACCGCATTGCCGAAGAGTGGAAGCAGGCAAATCCGAACGCTCGCAATGACAGAAAGGCCAGAGAGCTGATTGCCTTATTGCAGGGCAGCCTCTTCGGCATTGATATCAATCCCACCGCGTGTCGAATCACGGCATTTAGTCTTTCCCTAGCCTATCTCGACCAGCTTTCCCCACGAGACATCCAGGAGTTGCAAGCGAAGGGCCGCGCCCTTCCAACGCTCATCGCCTCCAACCCATCTCTTGATAGGAGCGCCGGAAACATTTGGCCTTCTGACTTCTTCGATGTGGCCTGTCCCTTCCCTGAGAATGTCGCAGTGGTCGTGGGAAATCCGCCCTGGGGCAGTGTAGACGACTCCGACTCAGCCGCCGTTAGGTGGTGCCTTACGCGGAACAAGGCAATCCCCGACAAGCAAATCGCCGCCGCTTTCATCTGGAAGGCAGTCGAGCATGCCGCGAAAGATGGGCGCGCCTGTCTCGTCCTTCCCCACGGAGTTCTATTCAATCACAGCGCGAAGGCCGTTTCGTTTCAAAAAGAATGGGTGCGCTGTCACTCATTCGATCGGGTCATTAACCTCGCTGACTTCCAGCGATTTCTCTTTGAGAACGCTGAACACCCGGCCGTCATCGTCACCTATGGAAAGCACCCCGCGTCCAGTGCGACACATCGTATTCAGTATTGGTCGCCAAAGTGCGACTGGACCGTGACGAAGGCCGAGGTCATCACTGTCGCGCCGCAAGACAGAGCAACCTTTAGTGTAAACGAACTCCTTCAGGACCTAGAATCTGTCGATGCTCCCCAGATCTGGAAACGGCGCTACTGGGCTACCCCCAGAGACTGGCGCTTACTCGATCGCTTGGCATTGTACCCGAGACTCCGTGATCACGTTCGGAAGTCACGAGAAGCTGATAGCAGGAAACGATGGATAATGGCCGAAGGCTTTCAGCCTTATGGCGACACCGACCGAAAGAAAAAGACTGAAAGGAAACTTCTAACCCTTCCGACGGTCCGCTTCATAGAAGCCTCGTCTAGTGCAATCAACCTCTTCCTGCTTGAAGGCGATTGCACGCTGCTATCAAGCAAGACGATCTCAATCAGGAGCAAATCGAATCGAAACACCGACATCTTCCGTGGCCCTCACGTACTCGTTGCGAAGGGATTTACCAGCACCGCATACGTAGACTTTGACGTCGCGTTTCGCCACGCATTGCGCGGCATCCATGGCCCAAGGGAAGACAGTGACCTTCTGGCATTTCTATCTGCCTATCTCAACAGCGGACTCGCCAAGTACTTCCTGTTTCACACGTCTTCAAATTGGGGCATTAGCCGTCAAGAGGTTCATGTTAGAGAGATGCTGCGCCTGCCATTTCCGATGCCCGACCAGCAACACGATCCCAAGCGCTCCTGGAAAATCGTTCGCGAGGTCGCGAGGCTTGTTCGGAACGCCGCAAGGCACTCAACACGCCAATTCGTTGACAGAGCCGGTGTTGTTCGTGAAGCGATGAATGCGGCAGAACCACTCATCACCGAGTATTTTGATGTCATTGCGGCAGAGAAAGATCTCGTAAGCGATACGGTCGAAGTAATCATTCCCAGCGCAAGACCTACGCGTGATCACTCGCCAGTTCCAACGTTGAGGTCCGCCAGTGCGCCTCAACGGCGCGCCTACTGCAAGCAGGTCTGCGATACGCTCAACGAATGGTCGAAACCAGGGAAATTCACGGTCCATGGTGAGACCTATGGTTCGGATGCGCTTGGCGTCGCGATGGCCGTCTTCGAAAAAGTCGAAAAGCGTAGGAGCGAAACCGATAGGTTGGTTCCGGATCCCAACCTTCTCGTGCTCCTGGACCAGATACGGAGATCCGTTCCGAGGACCAGTGCCGTGCTCGATCTCGTGCGCGGAGTAATGGCATTTGAGGGGAACCGCCTCTACGTAGTGAGGCCGATCGGCCAGCGGCACTGGACGCAAACGGCGGCTCTGAACGACGCTGATCGGATCGCAGGCACGATCCTGATGACTACATCGAGGAATGGTTCATGACCGTTCTTGGTTCCCCGAGCGAGTGGGCAAATCTGATCGACTCTCAGGTGCCCAACATCATCGCTCTAGTCATCGAAGCCTGGCGGAACCTGCGCTCACCCGCGGGCAACGAGCGCGAAGACGTAGTTACGAAGCGTCTGTATGCGTGGATGATTAGCTGCCCAGAGCGCGCGACCTATCCATTTCATATCTGCTATCAGAGCGTCATCATCGAGCATGACGTACCTAGTGAACTCGGTGCGGAGCTTGGCCGAATGGACATTGCGTTCAAGCCATTTGTACCGAACGACGACATTTACTTTTGCCTGGAGTGCAAGCGCCTAAATGTGCGCAGCCCCCAGTCAGTGCGTCCATACTTCTCGGAGTATGTCCGCTTTGGAATATTTCGGTTCGTGGTCGGCCAGTATTCTGGCCTTGTGCCAAATGGCGGCACAGTCGCCAACGGCGGGATCCTGGCCTACGTACTGAATGGTGATGTGGACGGAGCGATGGCAGGTGTCGAGCGGCTGTTTCAAGATCATTCCAGTCTTGGAATGGACGCCCCGGCCATGTTCAGGGCATCGAGCATTCGACCGACCGACGTCCGCGTCCGTGAGACGCACCATCGCCGATCCTTTGGTTCAGGCAATTTCGTAATCCATCATCTGTTCATGACAGGCGACCCCAATGCTCCGCTGTTAATGGACGAACCGCGAGCGACGAGTGGGCGCAAGAAGAAGCGTGGGCCGACTCGCAAACGCCCCGCGAGGGCGTAAGGAGGGCTCTGTCGGAGACTTGGGATCATCGGGCGGGAGCACGCTGCAGGCGTCGCCGCCGTGACCAACGAAGGGCTTGCGCTATGCGGCGTGGCGCCAACTAACGCGTGCCCGTAACCTAGTTCGTGAGGAGTTCATGCAACTCGCTCTCGTCCTCGTCCTGGACGAGCTCGAACAGGGGCGACACCGGATCTCCGGCACTCGTAAGATGCCGCATCGGCGTCCGTTCGCATGCGCGGTCAGTGAGCGCGCACCGGAACCGGACGTGCACGTGGTTCGCGTGGTTCGGGACGTGCCGAATGACTCCAGCAGGAAAGCCCGGGCCGCGCGGGTACTGAAACCACCGGGCGAGCTGACGCGGCGTCGCACCCGCGGACTTTGCTTGCGCGTACAGCGGACGCTGGAGGGCGTAGTCGACGAAGATGAACTCCGCCTGCCCGTGCTGGAGCCAGTATTGGAGCAGGCGCCACTGGCGGCCGGCGTCGAGCTCGCTGGCGGCCACCGGCCGGCCGAGGCACTCGGTCTGGCAGCTCCGCTGATAGTAGGTGATGTCCACATCGCGACCGCTCTTGTGGCTCTTGTGGCCGCTCATCGGGCCACCGTATCGCAGGCTCAGGTCATGGACTCGAACGCGCGGCGCGCCGGGATCGGCAGCCACGACGAAGTCGAACGCCTGCACGAGCCAATCGATCGCGCGGGACATGCCCCAGGCCCGAGACGGCTCGCGCACCGCGTATCCGATGTGACTGGGAAGCCGCACCGCTGCCGCCAGTGTTCCAGCGTGCGCCGAGCCGACCGAGCGGGATGGTTCTGCAACCGCAGCTTCCTCGTCGTCGTGGAGCAGGCGTAGGAGGGCGGCCTCGTCCCAGCCATCGTCTGCGTGGACGGTCCAGTCGCTGCGCTGCGCGCGCGGTGCGGTGTGCTGGGCCTCGGCCCGCGCATGGCTCATGAGCATCACGATCGCAAAGGTGACGAGGAGCCGCACCACTACTCCCTGTCGCGGAACGCCGAGACCTCCGCCTCGACGTCCACGGAGGTCTGCTGGCGGTACGCGGCCGGAAGCTCCGCT
>CAZNHI010000185.1:0-5491 GCA_964572535.1 uncultured Dehalococcoidia bacterium | reverse complement strand
GTCGCCGACACCTCCCTGCGCGCCGCAGGGCCGCACGCCGCCGAGTTCCTCGCGCTAGCGCAGGCGTTTGCCGGGCCGCCGGGTACGGGCCGTCCGCGGAAGTCCTAGCTTGTTTTGATGCCGTAGGGCTCGGCCCAGACCAGCCCTTCCAGTGTGCCACCCTTCGGCCGGTACTCGGCGCCGAGCCAGCCCGTGTAGCCCATCGCGTCGATCTGGTCGAAGACGTAGGGCATGTTTACCTCGCCGTGCTGCGGTTCGTGGCGGCCGGGGACGCTGGAGAACTGGATGTGGCCGATGACGTCCAGGTTGCGGCGTATACCTTCTACGATGTCGCCTTCCATGATTTGCATGTGATACAGGTCGTACTGCAAGAACAGGTTGTCAGAGCCCACCGCCTCGATGATCCGGCGCGCCTGGGCGGAGGTGCTGTGCAGGTAACCCGGCACGTCGCGCGCGTTCAACGGCTCCAGTAGTAACTTCACGCCCCGCTGTGCCGCAACCTGGGTCGCGTGGCGCAGGTTCTCGACAAAGACCGCCTCGCACTCGGCCTTAGACATACCTTCCGGGACGACGCCCGCCATCAGGTGCACCATGCCTGCGCCCAGGCCATTGGCGTACTCCAGCGTCAGCTCCAGGCCTTCGCGAAAGTCCGCCTCTCGTCCCGCCAGCACACCCAGGCCCCGCTCGCCGGCTGCTACGTTGCCCAACGGCGAATTCAGCAGGATCATCTCGAGTCCAGCATCCGTAAGCCAGCGTTTGACCTCGGCCAGCGGGTGCTCGTACGGCCGCAGATACTCGACCGCGGCGAAGCCGGCCTTGCGCGCCGCGGCGAAGCGGTCCGCCGGCTCCAGCTCCGGGAACATCATCGAGAGGTTGGCTGCAAACTTCGGCATGACGGCCTCTTTGACTGACTGTAGTGCCCGGCCGGCATAATTCTAGACCCACGTCCTTGCTAGAATCACCGGGAATCTAGAGGAGGATGCAAATGCCGAGAGTCGCGCTCGATCTGAACAAGCAAGAAGACCGCGCCAAAGTTAAGGGCGTCTGGCGCCATGCACTCGGCCTGGTCCCGGGCGAGCCCAACCAGGGTCTCGTCGCGGAGCTGGAGGCCAGCCCGGCCCGCCTGGCCGAATACGACGACTCAGCCTGGGAGGTCTGCGACAACGTCCGCGACCTGATCTCGAAGGGCTTCACCTTCGGCTGGTGGCGCATCACCGTCGAGCTGCCCGAGAGCATCGACGGCCAGCCGATCGCCGGCTCAACCCTCGTCTTCGAGACCAACGTCGACAACTACGGCGAGGTCTGGGTCGACGGGCAGGTCGACTTCGTCACCGGCACGGTGGTGGGCTTCAACGCCCAGCAGCGCGTCGTGGTCAGTCCCAGCGCGGTCCCCGGCGCGAAGCACGTAATCGCCGTGCTCGGCGCCAACGGGCCCATGGCGCAGCCGCGCGGCGTCATCTTCATGCGCTACGCCACCCTCGCCTTCGAGACGCGTGGCTAAGGTCTGCAGCGTCCGGGCAACTCGGTAATCGTTTATCCTGTGCCGAAACGCTCCGCCTGAGCCAGGACGATACCTTGTCCAGCGCCTACGATCTGCCGCCTCGCACCAAGCGCATCGTCGTCATCGGGACGATGCTGGGCCTATTGCTCGCCGCCTCTAACCAGACGGTGATCAGCACCGCCTTGCCGCGCATGGTCGCCGATCTCGGCGGCCTCAACCTGATCCCCTGGGTATTCACCGGCTACATGCTCACCAGCACCACCGTCGTCCCCATCTCCGGCAAGCTTTCTGACCTCTTCGGGCGCAAGCCGTTCTTCATGGGCGGCATCGTCATCTTCATGCTCGCGTCGATTGCCGGCGGCTTCTGCCAGAACATGGAGCAGCTGATCCTCGTGCGGGCCGTCCAGGGCCTCGGCGGCGGCATGCTCCTATCCAGCGTCTTCGCCATCGTCGGCGACCTCTTTGCGCCGGAGGAGCGCGGGCGCTACCAGGGCATCTTCATCAGCATGTTCGGCGTCGCCAGCATCCTCGGCCCCACCATGGGCGGCGCCATCACCGACCTGCTCAACTGGCGCGGCATCTTCTACATGAACCTGCCCTTCGGCGTCGCCGCGCTGGCCATGGTTGGCACCAGCTTCCCCAAGCTCGACCGCCAGGCCGGCAAGGTGTCGATCGACTACCCCGGCGTCGCGCTGCTCACCTCGCTGCTGGTTTCCCTGCTGCTCGCCCTCGCCTGGGGCGGCGACGTCTACGCCTGGGGGTCGCCTGAGATCGTCGGGCTGCTCAGCGCCGCCGGCCTGCTATTCGCCGTCTTCCTCTTTGCGGAATTGCGCGCCGTGGAACCGATCGTCCCGCTGCACCTGTTCAAGAACCGCGTCTTCGCCGTCGGCAGCCTCCTGACCTTTCTCTCCGGCATCACGCTGGTTAGCGTGATCACCTTCATCCCGATGTATCTGCAGGGCGTCCTCGGCGCCTCCGCCACCAGCTCCGGCCTCGTCCTCTCGCCGATGATGATCGCCGTGGCGGTGGGCAGCAACGCCGGCGGCGTCCTCGTCTCCAGGACGGGGCGCTACCGCAGCTTCGTCCTCGTCGGCGCAGCGGCGCTGGTCGCCGGCATGTTCATGCTCACCCGCTTCGAGGTCGACACCGGCTGGGTCGAGGCGATTACTGGTATGGCGCTGGTCGGAGTCGGCATTGGCCTGGCGGTGCCCGTAATCAATCTGGCGGTGCAGAACGCCTTTCCACGACGCTACCTCGGCATCGCGACCTCATCCAGCCAGTTCTTCCGCTCAATCGGCTCCACCCTCGGCGTCGCGATCTTCGGCACCCTGGTCGTCACCGGCATCCAGGACAACATCGACCGCACGCTGCCTGTCGAGGTCACAAACGCCGCCACGCCACAGCTCATCGAGCAGCTGCACGAGCCCGACGTCATCCTCAGCCCCCACGGCCGCGCCAGCCTGGAACGGGGCTTCCTGGAACTGGACAGCGACGGCCAGTCCCTCTTCGACTCCACCATCTACGCAATCGAAACCTCCCTCACCGATGCCGTCACCGGCGTCTTCTTCATCGGCTTCCTCGTCGCCGTCGTGGCCCTTGTCTTATCAGCCCTGGTGCCCGAACGCCCGCGTCACGCCGAGTCGGAAGATACGGCGTCTCGCGCACCACCTGCGGCCCAGCCGTCGCGCGTCATCGACACGGCGCCCCAGCCCGGACCGGCAGACTGACCCCGCTTCGGCTATGCTCGGACGTACCCCGTAGAGCAGCGTCTACAACCGAGAGGAGCGCCCCATGACGACTCAGCGCAAGCTGCGCAGCAACCTCGAACCCGGCACGTCGATGTGGGCAGCGCGGCGGGCGCAGTGGCACGCCCTCGGCCTCTCCGAAGCGGACATGAACAAGCCCAAGATCGCCGTGGTCAACACGTCCTCTGAGCTTTCTATCTGCTTCAGCCACCTCGACGGCGTAGCCGCGATTGCGAAAGATGCGATCCGCGCCGCCGGCGGCCTGCCCTTCGAGGTCAGGACGGCGGCCCCCAGCGACTTCGTCACCAGCGTCGGCCGCCGCGGCCTCTACATCCTGCCCAGCCGCGACCTCATCGCGTCTGACATAGAGGTGCAGGTTGAAGGCGCGCTCCTGGACGGCATGCTCTGCCTCGCCTCCTGCGACAAAACCGCGCCCGGCCAGATGATGGCCGCGGGACGCATCAACATCCCCAGCATCGTCGTGCTCTGCGGCTACCAGGAGAGCGGCCACTACGCCGGCGAGCACATCGATATCGAAGATGTCTTCCTCAAGGCCGCCTACATCGCCTCCGGTCGCGTCACGATCGAAGAGCTGACTCAGATGGCGGACGCCGCGATCTGCAGCCCCGGAGTCTGCGCCGGCATGGGTACCGCTAACTCGATGCACGTGGTCACCGAAGCGTTGGGCATGGCACTGCCCGGCAGCACGCCGATCCTCGCCAACAGCCCCCGCATGTTCGACTACGTGCGGCAAGCCGGTAAGCGCATCGTCGACATGGTCTGGGAGGACCTCAAGCCCCGCGACATCATCACCGAGGGTGCGATTCGCAACGCGGCGGCGGTCACGCTGGCCCTCAGCGGCTCGATCAACTGCATCAAACACCTCGCCGCTATCGCCGACGAGGCCGGGCTGGACACCGACGTCTACGACGTCTTCTCCGAGCTTTCGGACAAGGTGCCGCTGCTCATGGCCATCCGTCCCAGCGGCGAGCACCTGATCGAGGACCTCGAAGCAGCCGGCGGCGCCCGCGCCGTCATGAAGCGCCTCGAGCGCTTCCTCGACCTCGACGTCCCCACCGTCAGCGGCCAGACGGTCGGCCAGCTGATCCACGACGTCCAGATCCCGCCCGACAGCCCCCTGCGCAGCGTCGACGACCCGCTATCTAACCGCCCCACGATCATCATCGTGCGCGGCTCCTTGCTGCCCGGCGGCGGCATCGTGCGCCTCGGCGGCACAGGCGAGCGCATGACTCGCTTCCGCGGCCCCGCCGTCATCTACCACTCCCGCGAAGAAGCCGTCACGGCGATCAACAACGGCGACGTCAAGCCCGGCCAGGTTATGGTGCTGCGCGGCATCGGCGTGCGCGGCGGGCCTGGCATGGCCTTCACCTCCGCCGTCGTCTTCGCGCTGGACGGCTCCGGCCTCATCGACCGTGTCGCGCTGATCACCGAAGGACAGGTCTCCGGCCTCGTCAACCGCGGCCTCGTGGTCGGCGAAGCCTCGCCTGAGGCTGCCGAGGGCGGCCCCCTCGCCTACGTCGAAAACGGCGACATCATCTCGATCGACGTCGAGACCAAGGCCGTAGACCTCGATGTCTCAGACGAGGACATGCAGCGCCGCCGTCAGCAGCCCCGCGACTTCGGCGCCAAGGACGTAAAGGGCATTCTCGGCATCTATCAGCAGACCGCGCGCCCGGTGCACAAGGGCGCCAACATGGTCTAGAGGCCTTCTCTGCCTCCGGGCGGCGGGCCGATTGCGCTGGCTGAACCCGGCCCGAAGCCGAGCGACTCCGGCAGGTAGCGCCCAATGTCCAGGTGCAGGCCCACCATCACGTTATCGCCCTCTGTGTTCAACTCCACGCCGAGCCCGCCAACGCCGGGTACCGGTATGACGCGTCCGTTGAGTTGACTGAGAGCAAAGTTTCGCGCTGCGGGGTCGGTCATGGCGCCCGTCAGCGCCCCTCCCCCGATCAACGCCAGTGAGGTGACGACCACGGCCTGGCCGCCCGTCCCCAGGTTGCGCCAGTCGCGCCGCACCCGATCCAGCGCCTGAGTCTGCAGGCTCGTAATCGCCGTATCGATGGCCGGCACCGCCATGACTGCCCGCAAGAGGTCGCCGCCAGACGCCGCCCTCGACTCGGACGGCCCCTCGCCCTGCGGTACCAGCGGTGGCGCCTGTCCGTGCGGACGAGCACCAGGCCGACCGCCCGCAGCACGCCGAGGTGCTTGGACACCTGGGGCTGGC
>CAZNHI010000184.1:0-5498 GCA_964572535.1 uncultured Dehalococcoidia bacterium | reverse complement strand
ACGCCGATCTGCTGGCATTCCTTCAGACCTGAACGACTTTCGTAGAGTCTGGAGGAGTGCGCGTGGGTGGCGGCGGAACGTCTTGCCTCGGCCTGATCTAAGGACCCGCCGCGTAACGCTCCGGTGATGCAGGGCCGCTTAGGCTTTCGATAAGGCTTCAGCTAGTCCTCAGGGATTAAGACTGGTCGTCAGCCAGCCACAAGTCGTTCGAGGAATTCCATGACCCTCGCTAAGGGGTGGGGTTCCGCAGTGTATTCGAAAGGAGAAAGTATGTATATCGGTGGTGGCGCACTCGTCCTCATTCTCTTGGTCGTTCTCATCTTGATGGTGGCTTAGGCGGCCAGCATCAGCCATTTCAGGCGTTCGTTTCGGCTTCACGCTCCTGCTCGCGCGGCGCGCGCCATTGTATTCGGCCCGCCCAAAGCAGCGCCGTAGTTAGGAGGGAGGCGCCAGCAAGCCAAATGGACAACACGAGCGCCTCGGTTGAGGGTCTCAGCTCCGGGCCGAACAGCGCGCCTGGGGTGAGGATCTTCACGGCGGGCAGCGTCAGAATCCCCAACACAAACTGCTGAACCGAAGCCGTGATGCTCAGTGGCTCGAGTTCCCGATCCTTCGATCGCCATCTCAGGATGAACTGGACCGTATCCGTGTCCGGGTAAGCGACACCCAGCCTCGCGATCATCGCGGAGACCGCGAGTAGGAAGACGATAGTCGCAGCTTCAAAGGGCAAGAGCCAGACGCTTGCTGGCGACCAGCCCTCCAGGAAGCCGGACGCGAGAATCAGGATCAGCCCGGCAGCGGCGCGCGTGGCGCCACCCCAGTGCGGGAAGAACATGGTCGAGGCTGCGAGACGCACCTTTGTCCGCCCGCTGGTGTTGAGTTCCGCGGCGGGTAGGTGCCAGACATTCGGCGCAATGATGTTCGAGAGGCCGGCTGCAGTCTCGATCGCGCCGAAGAGGCCGACGAATTGCCAGCGGGTCCATTCGCCGAGGCCGCCAAGTGCGGTGACTGCTAGCGCAGCACCGATCAGATTGACGAAGGTCAGGACGAAGACCAGAGCCAGCCCTCGAAAGGCGCGGCTGCCGATCCTCGTCTTCTGGTCTTGCATGAGCCTTCGCAAAGCATAGCGAAGTTCCGGCGCCACCGCGTCGCTGCGGGCCGTCCGCGTTTACGAATCACCTCTAGGAATCGTGCCGCGAGGGGCCACACACGTGCGCGTTTGCTGCCCGCCGCCTGACGACCTAACCCGCCGCTTAACGTTCTCATCTACGAAATAGCTAAGAAAAACAATTGAAGCCCTAATCTGAAATGAGTTGAGAATCGAATCACGCCAGCAAACATCGACTTCGGCTTATCGAAAGTCCGCTTTCATTACACGATCAGGCAATCGTGTGCTCAGGCCCTGATCGATAGAGGCTAGCGATTCGCCTTTGTCACTGCCTCCACCATCTGACTCGCTAGCTCTGTGCCCCGTGACAGCGACTCAGCCAGTGCTCGGCCGGCCAACCCGGCGTGATTGGGCAGCTCACTCCATCCACATAGCTCGCTGCTGCGCCCCAGGACGGCGTCAAAGACAGGCCCGCTAGACAGAGCATCAAAGCCCAACGCGTAGACAGAGACCAACACACCCCTGCCAGCCATGCTCGCAACCAGGTCGGGACCGGGCCTGAGCACATACGATTCGCTGAAAAGCGGCGCGCAGGCAGGAGGGCTGACACCCAGCACGTTCTCGAGGCATTCCAGCTGAAACCACTCACCATGCGCCAGGCGACCTAGCACCAGGACCTCAGCGAGGACCACGCGACCGCCGGGCGCCAGCGTGACGCGCGTCTCCTGACGATACGACGCGCCAGCGTGCAGGATGGTCGCGTGCGGGCCCCAGACCAGCAGTGCGCCCGGCTCGACCGCCAGGCGCACATCCAGCGAAGAAGCGCCGGCGTGAACCTTGGTCGCGCTGCTAGCGCCGACGCGCACAGAAGCACCGCTGCCGGCCATGACGTCAACGCTGTAGGTGTCACCGGCCAAGACGCCGGCCGTGGTGTTGCGCAGATAGTAGCCCGAGACGGAGCCTGCCACGAAGGGGCCTCGCAGCTCCAGCGGCGGCCGGGCGCTGACGCGGGCCCGCATCAGGCCGTCCGCGCTCGGCGTGAAGCGTGCCTCTAACAAGCCGCTGAGCATGCCTAGTCGCGCCACAGGCGCACACCCGCCGTGGCCACCAGGGAGTCCATCTCGGCCAACAGCCAGGTCGCGACCTGCTGGACGCCTGCGCCGGCACGGCAGTTGGTGAAGATCAGCGGCCCGTTACGCAGCCGGTTAGAGTCGCGCTCCATGACGCCGAGGTCTGCCCCGACGTACGGGGCAAGATCAGTCTTATTGATCACGAGCAGGTCCGCGTTCATCAGGCCGGGCCCCTGCTTACGTGGCGTCTTGTCGCCGCCGGAAACGTCGAGCACGTAGATGCTGCGGTCGGCGAGCAGCGGGCTGAAGGTCAGCGTCAGGTTATCGCCGCCGCTTTCGACCAGGACGATATCGGTGTCTGGGAAGTCGTCCAGCAGGCGCTCGATCGCTGCGAGGTTGGCGGTCGGGTCCTCCCTCACGGCGGTGTGAGGGCAGCCACCGGTCTCGACGCCGACGATGCGCTCCTCCGGCAGGATGCCGTGCAGCGCCCGCCTCAGGATCGACTCGTCTTCTCGCGTGAAGATGTCGTTGGCGACAATCACAGGCGAATGGCCTGCCGCCAATAGAAGCGGTACCAGGCGCTCCACCAGCGCTGTCTTGCCGGACCCTACCGGCCCGCCGATGCCAACCTTCATTACCGGCCGCATAACAACCTCCTCAGCTCGCGAACAGACGCGCTTCGGCCTGCACGTGCCTCATGGACGCGACTTCCTGCAGGGGATGGAACCCCTGCAGCCTCGGCGAGAGCCCGCTGCCGGCGATCTCGGCGCTTAGCCCAACAATCAAGGGCCGCAACCGATGCAGGCTGGCCTGGGCGTCGCGATGCGAGATGCGGCCGAGGCGCATCGCCGCCTGGAGCAGCGCGTTCGCGGACGAGAGCATCAGCGCGGCCGCAATTTCGTCAGCCTCAGCACCGAGCGCGGCGTTCACCACGCCAAAGGCCACCGGGTAGCAGCCCAGAATCGCGTCTACTGCGATCTCCCGCGCGTACGCCTGCAGCACCGGCACCTCAACGTGAAGAGACGACTCTTCGACAAGCCGGCGTCCGGTCTGCAGGCTCGCAGCGCGCAGCTCAGACGCGGCCTTCGTGCGCAGCAGGGCGCGGTCGATGGCGATGATCTGGTGCAAGTCTTCGCTTTGGGCAGCGAGCGCGGCGGCGTAGGCAGCGCGCGCCTCAGACGTCGCAACGCTTTGCGTCAGTACCGAGGTGACAAAGGCCTCGACGCCATCCACGTCCTTGATGAGGCCTTCGCGCAGCGCCTGCTCCAGCCCGTAGGAGTGCGCGAAGCCGCCGGAGGGGAAGGCGCTGTCGGCGATTTGCAGCAGCGAGAGGAGTGACCTGACGCTCATACCAAAAAGTACTTCTGGGCCAGCGGCAGCGTCTGGGCCGGCGGGCAGGTCGCCAGCTCACCATCGACACGCACCTCGTAGGTCTCAGGATCGACCTCAATGCGGGGCAGCGCGTCGTTGCGCACCATGTCGCGTTTGCCAAGGTCGCGGCAGCCCTTAACGGCCTCAGCGCGGCGGTTGAGGCCGAGGTTGCGCGGCACCCCTATGTCCAGCGATGCCTGGCTCATGAAAGTAAGGCAGGTCTGGGCGATTACGGACGGATGGGCGCCGAACATAGGGCGATAGAGCATCGGCTCCACGGTGGGGATCGAAGCGTTGGCGTTGCCCATCAGCGACCAGGCGATGGCGCCGCCCTTGACCACCAGCGCCGGTTTGACCCCGAAGAACCCGACGGGCCACAAGACAATGTCCGCCAGCTTTCCCGGCTGCAGGCTACCGACCAGGTGGGCGATGCCATGCGTCTTTGCAGGGTTGATCGTGAGTTTGGCCAGGTATCGCAGCACACGCCGGTTGTCGTCGCCCGCGTTTTCGCCGTCGAGCGGGCCCCGCACATCCTTCATCTTATGGGCCGTCTGCATCAGCCGCGTGAAGCTTTCGCCGACGCGTCCCATGGCCTGCGAGTCCGACGAGTACATGCTCAACACACCGAGGTCGTGGAGCACGTCCTCCGCCGCCATCGTCTCGGGACGGATGCGGCTGTCCGCGAAGGCGACGTCCTCTGCGACGCGCGGGTTGAGGTGGTGGCAGACCATGAGCATGTCCATGTGCTCGGCCAGCGTGTTCACGGTATACGGCCGCGTCGGGTTGGTGGAGGAGGGCAACACGTACGGTTCCGCGGCGATCGCGATGATGTCCGGCGCGTGGCCGCCCCCGGCGCCCTCCGTGTGGTAGGTGTGGATCGTCCTGCCTGCGATGGCAGCCACCGTGTCTTCGAGGAAGCCGGCCTCATTCAGCGTGTCGGTGTGGATTGCCAGCTGCACGTCGTACTCGTCTGCCATGCGCAATCCGGCGTCGATCACCGCGGGCGTGGAGCCCCAGTCTTCGTGCAGCTTGAGGCCGCAGGCTCCTGCTTCGATTTGCTCGCGGATCGGCTCCGGAAACGACGCGTTGCCCTTGGCCAGCAGACCCCAGTTCACCGGCAGCGTCTCGGCCGCTCGCAGCATCTGGGCGATGTGCCACGGCCCCGGCGTGCAGGTTGTCGCGCGCGTGCCGTCTGCGGGGCCGGTGCCACCGCCCAGCATCGTCGTGATCCCATTCGAGATCGTCTCCCAGGCCTGCTGCGGCGCTATCATGTGGACATGAGTATCGACGCCTCCAGGCGTGGCAATCATGTGCTCGCCGGCGATGATCTCCGTCCCAGCACCGATAACGAGACCCGGCGTGACACCGTCCATCACGTCCGGGTTGCCGGCCTTACCGATCGCCGCGATCCGGCCGTCCTTGATGCCGATGTCGCCTTTGATCACGCCCAGGATGGGGTCGAGGATGATCGCGCTGGTGATCACCGTGTCCGGCACGCCGTCTGCGCTGGTAGCGCGCGAGGACTGCGCCATCCCGTCACGGATCGATTTGCCGCCGCCGAACACCGCTTCCTCGCCGTAAATCGCGAAGTCGCGCTCAATGCGTACGACCAGGTTCGTGTCCGCGAGGCGCACGCGGTCGCCGGTCGTCGGCCCATAGAGCGAGGCGTAGGTCTGACGGCTAACCCGGCTCACGAGTCGAAGCCCTCGGCGGCGGCGCGAAATACAGCTGCTTCAAAGGCGCCGGCCTCTCTGACGCTGCCCTGAACAAGGCCGTTCATGCCCGAGACGAAGCCTTCGCCGCCGAATGCGACCAGCGTCACCGGCTTCACGTCTCCGGGCTCGAAGCGCACGGCGGTGCCGGCCGGGATGTCGAGACGCATGCCGTAGGCGTCGCCGCGGTTGAAGCGCAGCGCGCGGTTGACCTCGAAGAAATGGGCGTGGGAGCCG
>CAZNHI010000183.1:0-5545 GCA_964572535.1 uncultured Dehalococcoidia bacterium | reverse complement strand
ACGATCGTGCGCAGGTCGCGCGCCATGGGCTGCTGGAGGGCGAGGAGCTCGAGGCACTTCTCCTCGGTCTCGTAGCGCTTGCGGTTGATGTCCATGTCCTCGACGATCACGATGCGCGCCAGCTCCGTGTCGCGGTTCTTGAGGGCGTCGATGGAGCGGTCGATCGCGCGCTCGACCATGCCAGCGAGCACGAGCATGTCCTCCTGGATCTCGTTGAGGTGCCGGTCGAAAGTTGCACGCGCCATCTGGTCTGCTCCTGCCGGGCCTGTCCCGGCGACTGATTAGCTAGAGAGTGTAGACCTCTCCAAGGCGAGGATGACAAGCCCCACTCTTACGGTGGTTACACCGCCGGGAAACGGAGAAGGCGGGCGAAGATGCCGCCAGGGAGGTGAGCACGAATGGGGAGTCCACGTCTGTCTTAGCCGAAGCGTCCGGTGATGTAGTCCTCGGTGCGTCTGTCCTGCGGGTTGGTAAAAATGTCGTTGGTCTTGTTGAACTCAACCATTTCGCCGGCGCGGTCTTCGGACATCATCATCACGGCCGTGAAGTCTGAGACGCGCGCCGCCTGCTGCATGTTGTGCGTGACGATGGCGATTGTGTAGTCGCGCGCCAGCTCCCGCATCAGCTCCTCGATGCGCAGCGTAGCGATCGGGTCGAGGGCGCTGCAGGGCTCGTCCATGAGGATAACCTCGGGCTGGACCGCCAGGGCGCGGGCGATGCAGAGGCGCTGCTGCTGGCCGCCGGAGAGCGCGAGGCCGCTCTCCTTGAGCTTGTCTTTGACCTCGTCCCAGAGAGCGGCGCGGATCAGGGCACGTTCTACGATCTCGTCCAGGTTGCCCTGGAAGCCGTTGATCCGCGGCCCGAAGGCAACGTTGTCGAAGATCGACTTGGGGAACGGGTTAGGCTTCTGGAAGACCATGCCGATGCGCTGTCTCACCTCGACGGCGTCGACGTTCTTGGCGTAGAGGTTCTCGCCCTCGAAGAGGACCTCTCCCTCAGCCCGGAAGCTGGGGATGAGGTCATTCATGCGGTTGAGGCAGCGGATCAGCGTGCTCTTGCCACAGCCGGAGGGCCCGATGATGGCGGTGATGTGCTTGGCGGCCACGCCCAGAGTGACGTTGCGCAGCGCCTGGAAGTGTCCGTAGTAGACATTGAGGTCTTTGACCTCGAGTGCGAGGCCCTCATCTTTGCGTTCGTCTACCACGGCGCCCATTCTATCGCTCGACGCGAGATCAGCAAGGAAGCGGGAGTGATCGACAGTCGAGGTGGTCTGCCGCTCTTGCCGTCGTTCTTCAAGGTCCGGATTTACCATCGTCGTTTCCTCTCGAAGTACATGCGTAGGGCCACGGCGCAACCGTTCATCACCAGAAGTACGGCCAGGAGCACGATGATGCCGGCGGCCGCCGTGGTCTGGAAACCGGCCTGTGGCCTGGAAACCCAGTTGAAAATCTGAATTGGCAGGACCGTGAACGCCGAAAGCGGACCGTCCGGCGTAAACGGCACAAAGGTGAGTGCTCCCAGGACGATGAGGGGCGCGGTCTCACCGATAGCGCGGGAGAGGGCGAGGATGATGCCGGTGAGCATGGTGGGCACGGCCGGCGGCAGGACCTGGTGCCAGACGGTTTGCCACGGCGTGGCGCCCAGGCCCAGCGATGCCTCCCGAATCGACGGGGGTACGGCGCGCAGGCCTTCCCTGGCGGCGACGATGATGATCGGTAGCACGAGGAGGGCCAGGAGCATGCCTCCAGCCAGGACGCTGCGCCCCAGGTCCAGGATGCGCACGAAAAGCGCCAGGCCGAGGATGCCGTAGATGATCGAGGGCACTCCCGCCAGGTTGTTGATGTTGGTCTCGATGATTTTCGTGAACCAGTTGTGGGGCGCGAACTCCTCGAGGTAGATCGCCGCGCCGATGCCGAGCGGGATGGCGAAGATTGCCGTGAATGCCATTACCCAGATGGTGCCGTATAAGGCCGCCTTGATCCCGGCCTGCTCTGGGAAGCGCGAAGGGAAGCTGTTGACGAAGTCCCAGCTGACACGGCCGATGCCGTCTGAGGCGACGGAGATGATCAGGACCGCGAGTGTGATCATGGCAGCGAGGGTCGCGGCGATGCAGAGCGCTACGAACAGCCGTCCGACTGCCCGCCGGTAGGCGAGCCGGGTGCTGGCACTGTGGAGAGTCAACCCGCGAGCGCTCACTCGTAGACCTCCCTGAACTTGGCAAGCAGCCACTGGGCGAGGATGTTCATCAGCAGCGTGACGATGAAGAGCAGCATGCCGACCGCGAAGATCGTGCTGTACTCAATCGTGCCGCGTGGCGTGTCGCCGAGGCTGACGGCAACGATGTAGGCGGTCATCGCCTCCATCTGCTCGAAGGGATTCCAACTGAGGTTGGGTTGGGTACCGGCCGCGACCGTGACGATCATGGTCTCGCCGACGGCTCGGGATGCGGCCAGGATGACGGCGGCGATGATGCCCGAGAGGGCGCCGGGCACGACCACACGGGTCGCGACTTCGAAGCGGTTGGCGCCGAGGCCGTAGGCGCCCTCACGCAGGCTCTGGGGTACGGCGCGCATGGCGTCTTCGCTGAGCGACGAGATGAGGGGGAGGATCATCACCGCCATGGCCAGGCTGGCGCTGAGGGCGTTGAACACGAATACGCGGTCGGAGCCGAGGAGAGGCTGGAGAATCTGCGGCGTGATGAAGGTCAGGGCGAAGTAGCCGTAGACCACGGTGGGGATGCCGGCCAGCACTTCCAAGACGGGTTTGATGATGCTGCGGACGCGCGGGTGGGCGTATTCGCTGAGGTAGATGGCGACGAGGAGGCCCAACGGAACCGCGAAGACCATCGCACCGAGTGCCATGAGGATGGTGGCGTTGAGCAACGGCAGCACGCCGAAGTGCTGGTCGCCGATGAGGGGCGTCCAGTCAGTACCGGTGAGGAACTCGGTGATCGAGACGTCCTGGAAGAAGTGTGCTGCCTCTTCGAAGAGCACGAGCACAATGCCCAAGGTGGTGAAGATTGAGAGGGTGGCGCAGGCGAAGAGGAAGACATAGATCGGCGCTTCCGTGAGTCGCCGTCGGTTCCTGCGCCGCTGGCGGGCCGCGGCTCCCGGCCTCCCGCCTGGCCCCGTGACTGCTATGGCACTCATCCCTGGTTGGCACCCCCTACTGGTTTATCGACAGCCTGGAAGCGCAACACGTCCCCGGCTCGTCTGCCGGGGACGTGTGCAACTCTATTGTCAGAACGTACGCGTCAGAGTGAGCATCAGGGGATGCCGAGGATTTGCTTCACGGTGCCGGTCTTGCCGCTGAAGATGGTGCCAACCGTCCCGGCGGTCCAAGTGGAGTTGATCTTGGTGTAGAAGGTGTCCGGGAATCTCACGTAGCCAACCTCCGACGAGAGCTTGGCGGCGTTCTTCAAGTAGAAGTCCACGAAGGCCTTGACCTCAGGCTTGGCGGCCGCGTCCTTCTTGATGTAGATGAACAGCGGGCGCGACAGAGGATAGGTGCCGGCCTCCACCGTGGCGGCGGAAGGCTCGACGCAGGTGCCGTCGCCCTTCTGGTCGACCTTGAGAGCCTTCAGCTTGCCCTGGTTCTCAAGGTAGTAGGCCAGGCCGAAGTAACCGAGGGCGGCCTTGTCGCCGGCAACACCGGTGACCAGGACGTTGTCGTCTTCGCTGGCGGTGAAGTCGCCACGGCTGTCCTTGGCCTTGCCGTTCACGTGCTCGGTGAAGTAGTCGAAGGTACCGGAGTCTGTGCCAGGGCCGAAGAGCTTGAGGCTGCCACCGGCGGCCCAGGCCGGGTTGACCTGCTCCCACTTGGTGACGGCGCCCTGAGCCGCGGGCTCCCACATCTTCTTGAGCTCGGCGGTCGTGATACAGGTCACCCAGTTGTTGGCCGAGTTCACAACGACGCTGAGGGCGTCGTAGGCAACCGGCAACTCGATGTACTGGATATTCTTGGCGGCGCAGGCGTCGATTTCCTTCTGGGTGATGGGGCGCGAGGCGTCGCTGATGTCGGTCTCACCGTTGCAGAACTTCTGGAAGCCACCGCCTGTGCCAGAGAGTCCGACGGTTACTTTGACGTTCCTCTGTTCCTTGCCGAACTCCTCAGCCACGGCTTCCGTAATCGGGAAGACGGTGCTGGAGCCGTCGATGGTGATGCTGCCGGTGAGCTGGGGCGGCTGGGTCGCCGCCGGGGGCTTTGTCCCCTCGGGGGTGTCTTCGTCGCCGCCACCACAGGCTACGGCCAGCGAGAGCAGCGCTGCGGCGCCCAGTACCAGAACAAGCTTGCCCAGGCGGGAGGACGCGGTCCAGCGTCCAATGGGTGATTCTGAGTTCATCTTTCTCCCCTTCATTTACTTGCAATTTCAGACTATGTGGCCTGGTTTAACGATTTGTTAACGGCAGTGAACGGGCGGTTAAAGGTGGTGTGGCGCCGTCCGGGAGGCCAGCGCGGCTGAGGTGCGACGTGTCGTTCAGGGAGCGCACAGCGTAGAGGTCATCCTGATGCCGGACTACTGAAATCGAGGCGTGATCTGGCGCGAAGAACAGGTCGTGCGGCACCGCCAGCAGCATGCTGAGGTAGGCGTTGATGGCGCTGCTGTGGGTGATGACGACGACGCGCCGGGCCGGGTGGGCGGCAAGGATGGCATCGATGGCCTGCGCGATGCGGCGGCGGAACGCCTTGCCGTCGCCGAAGCCAGGCAGGCTGTCCCAGCGAGGGTGCAGGGCAAAGCGTTGGCGGTAGCCCGAGGCGGCCTGGTTGGGGTCGAAATCGATCTCCGCCAGAGCCTCGATGGTGCGGAGAGGCCGGTTGATGAAGTCAGCGACGATTTTCGCGGTCTGGAAGGCGCGGCGTTCAGGGGCGCAGTACACGGCTTCGACCCAGAGGGGAGCGAGTCTCTCAGCGAGGCGTTCGGCCTGGATGAGGCCCGCGCAGCTGAGCAGGGGGTCGGCCGGTGGTCCGTCGGAGAGCGGAGTGGCGGGAGAGGCGTGGCGCGCGAGGATCAGCTCGCCGGCGTCTTCGTCATCCAGGCGGAAGAGGTCTTGCAGGGCGTCCAGGGCTGTCTGCTGGGAGATGTGGGTCCTGCCTTCAGCGGTCGTAAGTGTCGTCAATCTGGGGCCTCCTGTAGGCCGCCGGCCAGGGGTACCAGATGCCGTCGGGGTCGCTGGCCAGGAGCAGGAACCAGAGGTCGTCATCGCCGCGGCTGCCAGCGAGTTCCGGCGCGAGGCGAAGGCGCGCCAGACCAGAGGCTGCGGCGGCGATGATGCTGCCCGGTAAGCCAACGATTCTGCCGATGAGGCTGGCCCTGTGTGGCGGCTGGGGCGTGTCTGCCAACGCGCGAACAACTCTCATTTGTGCCTGAGGTTAAGGCGCCGGCGTTAAGTGGCGTTTAACGGCGGTAAAGGAGTCGTAAAAGTCCGGTCAGGGAGTGGCGGGTAGGGTGAGCGTGAAGCAGGCGCCGTGCCCCTGCTCGCTCTCGACGTGGACGGAGCCGCCGTGTGCTTCGACGGTGTGCTTGACCAGCGCCAGGCCGAGGCCG
>CAZNHI010000182.1:0-5547 GCA_964572535.1 uncultured Dehalococcoidia bacterium | reverse complement strand
AGAACCCGAGTCCGATGACCAGGTCAGAGACCTTGAAGCCCATGACTGCCAGGTTCAGGCTGGTGCGTAGGGCCACGCCCTGGAAGATGGTGTTGCGGACCGGGTTGGCGACCGGGTTGCCTTCGGGGTCCAGCAGCGCCAGTTCGCTATCAGAAGTCGTGCTCACGCCGTCAGCGGCCATGTAGCGGTCAACCGTAGCGTAGGTCTCACCTTCTGCGGACTCCAGAGCGTGCTTCTCGATCACGTCGGCTTGTGACTTGGCGGTGTCGGCGTCGTCAACGAGCACGCCGGGGATGGAGGCGTCTTGTGAGGTGGTGATGTTCTCGCTGACCAGCGCGTCGCGAACTTCGTCCTTCGCTGCCCGGCCCTCGGAGACCATGTAGAGTCCGCCGCCGATGAAAGCGATGCCCAGGATCACTGGTGTAATCCAGAACCAGTGCCTTGCCAATCTGAAGTACTTTGTCATTTTTCTCCCCTTTCTTGCGCGAGGCTTGTTTCTTCTGAGCACAGAGTAAGCGGGCGGCGGAATCTCACGCACGGCGCGAATGGCCCTCATTTGGCGTGACGAACGGCCCCTTATTGGGGGGCCGTTCGGGTTGGACGGGAATATGTGTTAGACGACGCTGTGGGCGATACCCGGAAACATGGCGATAGCGACCGCCAGGAAGCCAAGGACGACCCCCATCGTGACGATAAGTACCTGGTGGTGACGAGTAAGCATGCCGAACCTCCTTAGCACGAGGCTACCGCTGCTTCCTCCATTTCGAGCGGGGCCGCGATGCCCCGAGCCCATTCGCGGATGGCGTCCCAGTCCCGGAAGTCGCCTTCCGGAGCGTGGAGGACCTGGTATATCAACCGTTCGCCAAAGCCGAGCTGTTTCCTATCGAGCTTGCCCGTGAATACGCGGTGCTCGCGGGCCGGGATGCTTTCGCGGATGTCCTGAATTCCGTCGGGGTCGCCGTGCGGCTTCGGATCGTCGCTTCCGAGCGGTCCGCTGCTGAAGAGCCAGAGCGGCAGCTTCGCCAGGTCCTCCCGTTCATTCTCGAAAAAGCGCCGGGCGTCTGGCAGCCAGTTGCCCATGTACACCGCGCTGCCCAGGACCACGGCGTCGTACCGCGAAACGTCCACCACATCGCAGGCGTCATGGAGGTCTGCCTGCACGCCTTGCTGACGCAACTCGTCTGCGATCACCTCCGCGATCTTGCGTGTGCTCCCGTGGCGACTCGCTACCGTGACTAGTACTTTCATGTCGCGCTCCTTCCCGTTCTCCACCCTTAACGTAAGCCCCGCGCTCGCATCATCTCAGGGCTGAACGGCAGGTTCGGGGTACGACCATTGGCCTTGCCTTAGATAACGATCAGGCTGACCACCTGCTGCATAGGATGGAGATCGCAGCGGAACGGGTACGTGCCCGGATCATTGATCTTCACCAGCAGCGTGCCTTCCCCGCCCGCGTTCAGTAAGTTCATGGTGAAGTCGTCCAGCGTCCCGAACTCTTTGTCTCGGCCGGACACGGACAAGTTGTGAGCGACCGAACCCTCGTTGACGAGCGCGAACTCGATGACCTCGCCGGCCTGCCCGGAGACGACCGTTGTGTCGAAGCTAGGGTTGTTGGCCTGACCCTGGTCGTCCGCGATGATCTGTACTTGGCGACTGGCAGACCAGCCACGCGCGGATCCGGTATCGGCGTGGTCGCTGTTGTGTTGCCGGAGCCGCTGTCCTGCAGCGCGATCACGGCGACTATCGCCACGAGAGCTACAACCCCTGCACCGGTCGCCGTCCAGAGGAGCGGCGAACCGGAGCCCTTCTTACGGTCTTCCCACTCTTTGAGCTGACGCGCGGCGGCGCTGCTCGGCCGTCTCATCGCCGCCGTCGCCGCCGATGTCGCCTGCTGGCGCATGATGGGTTCTGCGCTTTTGCTTCTTGCTCATCCTCACTCACCTCTGGTTGGTACAGCCGGGGCAATGCGCCCCGGCTGCCTTGCGTGCCGTGGTCCCTCTCGCCCGGCGACGCTACTGGCCACCGGGCGTTGGCTCTGGCTCCGTGATGTTGAACACCCCGATCATCCCGGCGTCCGCGTGCGCCACAACATGGCAGTGGAACAACCACAGCCCGGGCTTTGTGAACGTCAGGCTCAGGGTGTCCGCCTGGCCGGGAATCAGCGGCAGGACGTTGCCCGCCCACTGCTCGCCGTTCAGCGTGCCTACCGAGATGTGCTTGACGTTGTGTGCGTGGAAGCTGTGGATCACGTCCCCGATGTTGACGACGTGTAGCCGCATCTCCTCGCCCACCTTCGCCTCGATCAACGGTACAGTCTTGTTGAACTGTGCCTGCACCGCCTCGATACCGTCTGCCTTGAAGACTTCTTCGAGCGCGTGTTCGCCGCCCGGGAGTCCCATCCCGTTCATGATGTACGGCGGGACGTTGTCACCTTCGGTGTCGAAACCGATCTCGCTCATGAACATGACTTCATCGCGCACCGGCGGCCCGTCAGGGTCGTGCACGACGATCCCGCCGTAGAGCCCCTGGTGAATGTGCTCGCTGATGTGGCGATCGCCGTCAGCGGAGTGGCAGTGGTAGTAGTAGATGCCCTCTTCCGTCGGCTCGAACTCGTAAGTCCAGTTGCCGCCGGGCGGGATCATCGCGCCGGCACCCACACCGGTGATCGTGTTCAGCTGGCTGCCATCGGACTCGAGGTCATAGTTCGTGAAGTGGGTATGAAAGCTGTGTACGATGTCCAGCTTGTTGACCACGTTCACGACGAGCTTCTCGCCGATGTTCACGTGCAGCGTCGGGCCGGGGACCGTGCCAACCGGGTCTTCCGCAAGCTTGTACGTCCAGGCGTGCCAGACGTTGCCGTCGCCGTACTCGATGTCTGCCGCGACGACCTCAAGGTTGTACTCTCGTATCGTCTGTGCCTCGACCCCGCTGTCCCCGCCGACGAGCACGAAAACTGCGAAAACGGCGGCTACGGCTGCCACGCCGGCCAGTATCAAGAAGCCAAATAAGGCCAGGTGACGGTTCTCCACCGGGGCCGGTTCGGTCTGGTAGGTCATGGTGTTTGCTCCTCTGGCTAGGCGGCGTCCAGCGCCACGTCTGCTTTACGCCTACTGGACAACGGGAAGGACCGCTGGGGCCGATGCCTAAGAGCACAAAAGCGAGGGGCCGTTTGGCATGTCGATTGCGGGCTATATGTCGATTTTGAGGCCGCGGTTCACGACTCCACCAGATACTCTCTGGCGTTCGCGCCGCAAGCCGAGCAGGTCAGAGAGGTACTCCTCCTTGAGTGCCTCCTTTGCCAGCCGTGGATCAGGAAAACGCCAAAAGGATCGATCAGGGGTACAGCAAGACCAATAGGGCCCAAGGTGGCGTTCCAACGAGGATCTAGCGCGCTCCCGAGAGGAAGCGAAGCTCAACTGGGCGTTGATCTCATCGGTCGCCATCCGCATCGATCCCATTTGCGATCTCACCAGCGACCGGCACGAGAGATCCGTTCGGATTCATCTTGTAGGGAACCGCTCCTTCAGACAGCCCGGGAAACGGTTCGTCGCTCACCTGAATCACGGCGCCGTCAGGCAGGTCCCAGCTTTCTCGGGCAGCGCGCTTCACGGCGGCGCGACTCTCTAAGCCCATGCCAGCGTACGTCGGAGCGAGCACATCGCGGATGACGGCTCTTGGCGAGTCGATGCCGGTCGAAAGCACAGCGTGTATGAAGGCCTCAGCGTTGGGAAGCTTCACGATCGGCATGCGATATCGCTCATATACGTCCCACATCGCCTGAAGTGCCTTGTCCGGCCAGTACTTGAGATAGGCCCGTGTGATCTGGCGGAAGACACCCTCGTGGAAGCCTTCATCAATCGAGAGGGTTTGGCAAACTCCAGCGATCGCCGGGTAGACAGGTCGGCCGGCCACGTCCGTCGGAGAACCGTATTCGCCCCACAGGCGTTTCTGCATCTCCTGGTAGTTGCGCTTCGTTTGCCGCTCCTGTGCTATAGCGTAGGCCGCGCCGCGCTCGGGAGTGGCTTCGTGGCCGGTCTGCCTCTCAAACGTGAAGACGTCTTGGCCGCATTGGTACGAGTATTCGTCCAACTCCCGGTGTGAATACAGTCCGGAGTCGTTCAGGCAATACCAGAGGGCCTTGCTGTGGCGGTTTTCGTCATAGACCCATTGCGTGTAGATCTGTCTGGTGCTCTTGCTATCACCGGACGCCCGAACCGCCAGGACGGCGTAGTCTTCGATGAAAGACTCCACTCCGAAGTCCCCCAGCAGTATCTCGCGGGACTCGGCGCTCACCCGCGAGCCGTATTCGCTCATCTCAGCTCTCTGCGGCAGATGCTTGGCGACCCATCTCGGCCCCTTGGCGAAATACCGCTCGTATATCTCAGCGACGGCCTTCTGAATCGCGGTGTTCCGCCCCTGCTGGGTCCAGGGAGTAGTCATTGTGTAAACCATCGATGGCAGCGTATGCGTAAGCTTGGGCGTCACGTCCTGCCAGAAGTCCCGAAAGTCATGGGCCGTTTGGCCCCGTTGATCCTCTCGCGCCTGCGCTCGAGAGTTAACGGCACCTTGGCACGGAACCTCTTCAACACTGCGCCGTCACCCCAGGAGCCAAATTGAGTATGCAAACCGGCGGCAGGCAGCTTGTGGTTATGGTGTTCGGTTTTCCCCCACCGTGCCGGGCGGTTCAACTCAGGCGCGGCGGCTGCTGAAGATCCACGTAGCGATTGCCATGGGCGCGATCACCCAGACGGCAAGCGCCGTTAGCAGAACAGCGGTGGCCGTACCTTTGCCCAGCTTTTCCATCAGGTATGAGCCGAACGGGCCGAGCACCGTCAGGTCCGGTTCCAGATGCATGATCGCCAGCACCCGGACGATCTCGATCGGGTTCAGCAGCAGCCCTGCGAGGAGGCCGCGCCCGCCGAGGGAGGCGCCGGACACCAGCCCGATGAGCACCAGGTCGAAGAAAAGGACTGTTACGAACCAGAACAAGAGCGCCGCGCTCAGCGCCTGCTCGCGGCTGCTACAGACGACGGAGGTCACCATACCGACGCCGGTCATGACGGCGACAAGGGCGAGCATGAGGCCGAGCAGGAGCAGGTACGTCGTAGCGTCCATCGTCGAGGCGTACAGCGCGATGAAAACGCCAGCCAGCCCAAATCCGGCGATCGTAACGGTGCTGATGGAGAGGACGAGCCCGGCGTACTTCCCGGCCAGCAGTTCCCAGCGGGCGAGCGGCTGTGCGAGCAGGTATGGTAGCGTTCCACGTTCCTGCTCGCCCGCTATGCTGCCGGCGCCCATCGAAAGGGCGATCAGGGGTACGAGCAGCAGGCAGAGGTTGATCAGCTCGCCGTCGTGCGGCTGAAGTTCTCAAAACCCAGACTCCCGAGATTGCGCTCGCCCAGATACGAGAGACCCAGGGCTAGGACCGCGAAGGCGATACCGTAGAGGAGCAGCCAGCGGCCGCGAACCGCGTCCCGCACTTCCTTGCTGGCGATTGTCCATACAGCACCCATCAGTTGCTCTCCTCATTCGTGCGTTTGACTGTCA
>CAZNHI010000181.1:0-5550 GCA_964572535.1 uncultured Dehalococcoidia bacterium | reverse complement strand
ACATCATCCTGCTCGACAACATGGGCCCGGCGGAGATGGCGCGCTGCGTCCAGATGATCGCGGGACGCGCCCTCACCGAGGCCTCCGGTGGCGTCACGCTCGCCAACGTGCGCGCCATCGCGGAGTCAGGCGTCGACATCATCTCCTCCGGCGCCCTGACCCACTCCGCCCCGGCACTCGACATAAGCCTTAACGTCGAGACCGTTTAGGCCATGCCTGACGTCCTCATCCTCAGCGGCCCGCCCGGCGCCGGCAAAAGCACCGCCGCCGAAGCGCTGGCGGAGCGCTATGACCGCGTCGCGCACATTGACGTCGACATGCTGCGTCACTTCATCACGCCCACCGGCTACGTCTCGCCCGGCAAGCCCAGCTTCGAGCGCCAGCAGGCGCTCGCGACGCGTAATGCCTGCGCTCTAGCCCTTAACTTCCTGGAGGAGCGCGTCGCTGTGATCATCGATGACGTCGTGATCACGCAGGCCGACCTCGACCGCTACGTAGAAGGCCTCAAGCCCGCCGGAGACCCCATCCACTGCGTCCGCCTGCTGCCCAGCCTCGAGGTCTGCCAGGCGCGCAACGTCGAGCGCGCTGAGGGCCGCCAACCTCCCTCGCGCGTCGAGGCCGTCTGGCGCCAGTTCCAGGCTGCGGGCCCGATCGCCGGCTCCACCATCGATTCCTCAGGCCTCACGACGTACGCCACTGCCGACAAGCTGCAAGGGCTGACGACGTCGGGCGAGAGCATCGTGTGGCGGCCAGAGCAAGGACGTGACTAAGCGGAAAAGAGTGAGGAGTGAGGCCGGCTGCCTGTGATCGGCCCTTGGTAAAGGCTCGGCTCAGGCGACCGAGATCTCGAGCTTCCGAGTGGCGGGTTGTGGCAGCGGCTTGCCGAGCGTCTTCAACGCATCGAGATAAGTCTCGATCGCATCCTTGATGTTCTCTTCGATCTCCTCGATGGTCTCGCCGCTGGTACCGCAACCGGGGAGTTCCGCGACGACAGCCCAGTAGCCCCCTTCGTCGGGTTCAGCTTCGTAGACCAGAACTGTGTAAGTCACGCATCTTCTCCCTAGAGGTATTCGATGAACTCTTCGAGGCTCAACCCGGCATCTCTAATCTGACCGGAAAGCAATCCTACCTTGAGTCTAACCGGCAAGATCACAAGGTGACCATTCGGCATGAGTACCGCGCGATGGCTGCCCTTGCCGCGCCTTGCTATTTCTCTGCCACCCGCCCTTATAAATCCCCTTAGTGCCCTTTCCTGACTGAGGTTTCGAGGCAGTTTGGGCATCGCTGTCTCTAGTGTAACCGCTTCCGAGATACCGTCGCGGCTGAATCGCCCGGAACGTCAGTGCCGTCTCGGGCGCTCCAGCTCTTCGCTGTCGATCACGATCGTCACCGGGCCGTCGTTCACCAGCTCTACCTGCATGTGCGCGCCGAAGCGTCCGCGCGCGACGTGCACGCCCAGCGCCTCCAGCGACGCCGCAAACGCCTCGACCAACGGCTCCGCGACCTCCGGCCGCGCCGCGTCGTTGAAGCTCGGCCGCCGTCCCTTGCGCACGTCGCCGTAGAGCGTGAACTGGCTTACGACCAGCGCTTCGCCGCCCGTTTCGACCAGCGAGCGGTTGAACCGCCCCTCATCGTCCGGGAAGATGCGCAGCTCCGCCGTTTTCGCCGCCAACCGTCGCGCCAGTGCCTCGTCGTCGCCCTCCCGCACGCCGATCAGAAGCAGAAGGCCGTGAGCGATCTCGCCCACGGTCTCTTCTTCAACTCGGACAGATGCGCGGCTCACGCGCTGCAGCACCAACCTCACAGAGCGTCAGGCCTCTACAGGAACCTCGTCGGCCAGATCATCGTGCGCCACATGTGCGCCACTGGGCTGTTGTCGAAGCCCAGGCCCTCCTCCGGCTGCCGGAAGTTACGCCCGATGATGTCGTAAAAGTCCTCGATGTCCACCTTCGCGTTGGGGTCGAACGAATAGATATCGTTGATCGTGATCAGGCGGCCGGTCATGTACCACTTGTGGTCCTTGAGCCGCTTGTACTCCTGCTGGATGTACTCCTCCGGCTGGAAGTCCGCGCCGAAGAGGCGGACGTACATTTCGGGGTAGGTGTAGCCCACGGACTCATCGGCGTAGAAGCGCAGCACCTGGTGCGCACGGATAGCCCAACTCACCTCCTCGTCCACGTACGGCGCGATCAATTGCTCGCCCCAGAAACCGTGGTCGCTGCGAATGAAGCCCACTACGCCGACATCGTGCAGCAGGCAAGCGAGGATTATCTTCTCGTCGCAACCCGCCTTGAGCGCGTGTGTGGCGCTTTGCAGGAGGTGCGCGTTCATGCCCCAGCGGTACTTGAAGAAGTCGAGGAGCGTCGGCTTGGCCGGCATCTTCTGCAGCCGCGGGTCGTCGCCCTGCAGCGCCTTCGCGTTGGGGTCCGTCGAACCGCCTGGCATCGGCCCGCGCTCAGGCCGGCTGAAGTCGACCTCGCCGTACAGGGACAACGGCGACCTCGCGATGCGTACGTTGAGTTCCTTGTGCTGCGCTTCTTCCAGAGCGTCTAGCTTTTCGGAAGCGGTGGTGGGTCGGCCGGTCTCTGTCGTCATCTCTGACTCCTCCTGCGACTGGAGCTGCCTGAGCCTCGTCTAGGCCAACTTTACCGCGAATCGAGCAGGATTCCTAGAAACGATGGTGGACGCCATTGCGAGGAGCGTCTCGCGCTATCGCGCTCCCGGCTCGCAATGGGCGTATGCGTCTGGAGGGAAGGTTTGCTTAGTCTGAAGACGCGGCGCCGTCGCTGGAAGACGCTGCGGGCGCCGGCTTCGAGTCCGTGGCCGGGGTGTCCGAAGAGGCGGGACCTGAGTCGCCATCCGTGTGGCCGCTGGTATCCCAACGGCTCTTCTCGGCCAACGTCGCCTGGCTGCCCTTACGACTGTCGGTAATGTAGAAGCCGCTGCCCTTGAACACGATCGGCGGCGGGTGCAGCACGCGCTTGGCCTCTGCCCCGCACTGCTGGCACGGCTGCCTGGGCGGCGAGTCGAAACCCTCACGCATCTCGTATTGGTGGCCACAGGCGGTGCACTTATAGTCGTACAGCGGCACTTTCGCGAACCCTCGCAGTCGTCGAAGTCGTCTCAGGAGTCTAACCGGCACGACGCCAGCCTGACAATCATTTTAGCACTCCGTCAAATCGAGTGCTTAAGGTCAGGTCGCCGGCGCCAGCCCCGCCGCTCGCTCCGCCGCTGCCACCGTGTTCGCCAGCAGCATAGTCACGGTCATCGGTCCCACGCCACCGGGGACGGGCGTCACCCAGGACGCCTTTTCCATGATCGCGTCGAAGTCGATGTCGCCGACCATGCGGTAGCCGCTCTTGCGCGTTGCGTCCGGCACGCGGTTATTACCCACGTCGATCACGACCGCGCCGGGCTTGATCATATCGGCGGTCAGCGCGTTGGGTACACCCGTTGCCGCGACGACGATGTCGGCCTGCCGGGTGTGGAACGCTACGTCCTTGGTGGCGGTGTGCGTCACCGTAACCGTCGCGTTTGCGCCCGCTGCCTTTTGCACCAGCAGCGCCGCCAGCGGCTTCCCGACGATGTTCGAGCGTCCCATGATCACCACGTTCTTGCCGGACGGGTCGTTGCCGGTGCGCAGGAGCAGCTCCAGGACACCGTTGGGGGTGCACGACTTTGGCCCCGCCATGCCGATCAGCATCCTGCCCACATTGAAGGGGTGCATGGCGTCGGCGTCCTTCTCGACATCGATGGTCAGCGCCACGACGTTGGGGTCGATCTGCTTCGGCAGTGGCAGCTGCACGATCATGCCGGTCCATTTGGGGTCGGCGTTGATCGTGCGGATTACGTCCAGCAGCTCTTCCTGGCTGGTTGTATCCGGCAGATTGATCAACTGGTTATCGAGTCCCGTCTCTTCGCAGGCTTTTGTCTTGCTGCGCACGTAAGAGATCGAAGCCGGATTCTCACCGACGATCACGAACGCGAGGCCGGCGGGCTTACCGGCGGCGCGCAGCTTCTTCACGCGCTCTGTCAGCTCGGCGCGGATCACGGCCGAAACGGCGATGCCATCGATTAGCTGGGCGGTCATATGCACTCCTTGGGCTGCGGCGGGGTTGCCCAGCGATTATGACCGTTCAGGCCCGTGAATGTCGAAGTGCCGCGCCCACTAAACGGCCGCCCGGAGGTTGTAGCGCCTCACCAGGGCGACCGCCGCGAGCTCGCTGCCGCCGCCGCCAGGGTCAACGATGGCTGGTGGCGGGACGCTGACTTACAATCGTCGTGATGTCCTCACTCGCTGCCGGCGTCGACGCCATCGAGATCCATCGCGTCCAGGAGGTGCTCGACCACCACGGCGATCGCTTTCTACGCCGCGTCTTCACCGAGCTCGAGATCGCCTTCTGCAGAGGGCGCGTCCGCGAGCTGGCGGTACGATTCGCCGCCAAGGAGGCGATGATGAAGGCGCTCGGTACGGGCGTCCGCGGCGTCGGCTGGCGCGAGATCGAGATACTGGCGGACCGCCGTGGCAAGCCCCTGGTCTATCTGCACGGCAGGGCGAAGAAACGCGCAGAGACCATCGGCCTCGGCCAGCCGGAGGTGAGTCTCACGCACTCCGAGGACATGGCGCTCGCGTTCGTGGTCGCCCCCTGCGAGCCCCTGATCGACTACGACGAGGCCCGCGCGGACCTCGTCGAGCGCCTCGTCAAACGAGGCCTCCTGTGATGAGCGCGCTTTGTCTTGTACCACCATGCTCGCCCCGCCCCTTTAGCGGGGGATCCGGGGGTGTCCCCCGGCTTCCAATGCCATGAAACTCGTTACGTCAGAACAGATGCGTGAGCTGGAGGCCGCGGCCTTCGCCGTCGGCGCCACACCCGAGGGCCTTATGGAGACTGCCGGCCGTCGCGTAGCCGAGTTCGTTGCGAGCCGGCTCGGCAATGCGCGCGCTAAGCGCATCCTTGTGTTAGTCGGGCCGGGCAACAATGGCGGTGACGGGCTCGTCGCGGCGCGCTATCTGCACGATATGGCCGCCGACGTGCGCGTCTACCTGCTCTCGCCCCGTACAGAGGCCGACCCTAACTACGCGGCGCTGGTCCAGCGCGAAGTCGACCTCCTCCAGCCGGACGCAGGCATGCTCGAGACCCAGCTGCCTGCGGAGGCCGCTCACGCCGACGCGATTATTGACGCCGTGCTCGGCATCGGGCGACGGCGGCCGCTCAACGCCTACTTCGCCACCGCGCTCGACGCTCTTCGTCAGCGCCGCGGCCTGCTGTTTGCGGTCGACGTCCCCACCGGCGTCGACCCCGATACCGGCGCGGTCGACGCCCACGCGGTGCGCGCGGACGTGACGCTAACCTTCGGCTACTCGAAGCTCGGCCTGCACCTGCTGCCGGGCGCAACCTACGCCGGCGAAGTCGAAGTCCTGGACATCGGCCTCGCCACCGCGCTCGGCGAGCGTATCCAGACCGAGATTATGACCGCAGCCTGGGCCCGTGAAGCCCTGCCGCAGCGGCCCCTGGTCTCGAACAAGGGCAGCTTCGGCAAGGCCGTAAT
>CAZNHI010000180.1:0-5601 GCA_964572535.1 uncultured Dehalococcoidia bacterium | reverse complement strand
ACGCCTGCTCTGCCTGCGATGCCTGAGGACACCGGCGTCACAGGCGTCGCGCCGGCCGTGCAGCGCAGCCGTGCGCCGGAGCCGCCGCGGCAAGGTAGCGGACTGCTGTTCACGCTGCGGCGCCTCATTCGCCAGGAACCTTCGACTGAGACGACCGCTGAGGTCTCCAGGACGAGCGAGATGGCGCCGTCGGTGTCAGCTATGCCAGTGGTGCCAGCTGTGCCAGCGGTAACTGAGCCTGGTCTCCCGGCGCAGACTTCGTTGGCCAACGCCTCTGCGCCGGTGCAAAATCCGCACCTGGCCGTGGATTCCGACGATACAGCGATGTCCCCGGAAGCGGCTGAGACGGTGTTCCGGACGGCGGAGTCTCCCGAGATGACACTCCTACGACCCCAGGCGCCCGCGCAGGCTGGTGAGTTCACGCAGCCCGCGGTTCCCGGCGACGCACAGCCTGCCGTGCCTGCGAACCGCCCGGTTGAAGCGCCGGGAACAGCCGCTGTTACGCCCGTGACGCGCGGGCCAGAGTCCGGGTCCGGGAGCCGGTTGCCGCGCATCCTGCGTCTCTGGCGCCGCCCCGAAGAGCCGCGCCCCGACCTCAATCTGACGCTCGCCCGGCAGGCCGCACCGTCCGCTGCCGCCGCGGCAGCCCCGACTGAGGTCCAGCGAACCACCTTAAACGTTGAGACCGGGCGGATTCAGACTGCGGAGTCGGCGTCTACGGGCGACCTCAGCGCTGGGCCTGCTGCCGACTCTCGATCACGCCCGAGTGCCTCTGAGAGCGCTTCGGTGGTGTTGCAGAGGTCGCCTCGTGCTGTTCCGAGTCCCGTGTCCGCGCGGGCAGAGGCTCCGTTGGTTTACCGGGCGCGCTCGGCCACGGACGGCGCTTCGCAGGGCGGCGAGCCGGAGACCCCCGCAGGCATGACGACGTTTGAGGTCAGCCCGGCGACGGTCGCGCGGGTACGTCGCGGCGATGCGCCGGATTTGGGGATGCTGATCGCCCGGGCAGAAGCGGAAGCCGGTGGAGGTGGCAGTGCCGCCGCTGCGGAGGGAGAGGCGCCTGCGAGCGCGAGCGCCGGGCCGGCTGCAGCACCAACCACGCCGGAGGCGGACGCCCAGAAACAGATCACGCTGGAGACGCTGGCACGCCAGGTCTACGACAGGCTGCGCGCGCGTCTTCTAATCGAGCGCGAGCGGTCGGGCATCGGGGCCGGGATGGTAAACAGATGACCGCTGTCCGGGAGGAACCGTAATGGCGAAGGCTAGGCTCGAAGCGATTGAGCCGTCTGAAGGCCACGTTGACTTCCAGTACAACCCCACCAAGTACCAGGTGCAAAAGGCATTGGAGTGGAAACCTGGCGACCAGAAGGCAGCCAATTCGCCTCCACTCGAATTCGTCCAGGGCAAAGGTCGTACGGTGACCATGGATCTCCTGATGGACGACTACGAGCCCAAGGACGAAGACGGTCAGGAAATGGAGAAGGTAGTCGACCGTGTTAATAAGCTGATCGAGTTCACGCTTGTGGACCCCAAGACTAACAAAGACGCCTCCAAGGCTCACCCGCCGAAAGTCAAGTTCGTGTGGACCAATGAGTACGCGGCGTTCCCCGCTGTGATCAAGAGCCTGAACATCACATACACGCTGTTCCACGAGAACGGCAGGCCCGCCCGCGCAACCGTGAACCTGGCCCTGCAGGAGTGGGTAGATAAGAAGCCAGGGCAGAACCCCACGTCCATGGGAAGCGGAGACGTGCGCACGCACCGCGTGGTGGCGGGGGAAACGCTGGACATGATCGCCTATCAGGAGCTCGGGGCGGCTCATCGCTGGAAGTACATCGCCGAGCTCAACAATCTGGACAACCCGCTGGCCATTCAGCCGGGCCAGCATCTGATGATTGCACCGCTGAGGTAGATATGGTTGCCGCACCGACACCCACTACAAGCCGCCTGATCACCCAGGCCTACGTGAAGCTGGACGGGACGGATCTCTCGACTGACATGATGGCGGACCTGCTGCGTGTCCGCGTCGAAGGAAGCGTCCACCTCCCGGACATGGCGATCCTGGAGTTCGACAACTCAGGCCTGAAGTGGTCCCAGCTGGAAAAGATCACGGTAGGGCAGGAGATTAAGATCTACTTCGGCGACGCAGACCTCAGGTCGGACGAGCCGGTGTTTGCAGGCGAGGTGGTGGGCCTGGAGATCGATCTCGGCATATCGCGCGCGATCATGCTGCGCATCCGGGCTTACGACCGCGCTCACAGGCTGCACCGCGGGCGCATCACCAAGACCTTCTTGAACGTCACCGACAGCGACATTGCCGCGCAGGTTGCGGGCGATGTGGGTCTGCAGTCCGACGTGGAGAACACGAGCGGCGTGTATGAGTGGGTGCTGCAGAACAATCAGACGAACTGGGAGTTCCTGCAAGAGCGGGCCGCCATTCACGGCTTTGAGCTGCAGGTCAGCGACAAAACGCTGATTTTCAAGCCGCCGCCCAGCACTGAGCGCTTGCCCGTCGACTTGACCTGGGAGCAGGAGTTGATCTCCTTCCGGGCAACCATGACGACGGGTGAGCAGGTCAACGAAGTAGAGGTGCGCGGCTGGGACCCGATTAACAAGAAGGAGGTTGTGGGACTGGCGAGCAGCCCCGATAACCTACCGATTCTTGAGGGGCCGACCAACGGCGGCGCTGTGGCGCAATCGGCTTTCCAGAGGCCGGCGAAGATGGTAGTGGCCCGCCAGCCGATTTATGATCAGGAGCAGGCCCAGCGCCTGGCGCAGACCGTACTGGACGAGCTGGCCGGTACCTTCATCACCGCCCAGGGCACAGCCATGGGCGACCCGAAGCTCCAACTAGGCAGCGAAGTCAACCTCATAGACGTGGGCAAGCAGTTTAACGGCAAGTACATGGTGACCCAGATCACCCACCGCTACGCGCCAGATGGCTATCTGATCGACTTCGAGGTCACGGGACGGCGCTCCACGGACCTGGTCAGCCTTGTCTCCCAGCAGGCGGCGCCGGCGATGCACGTGCTCACCGGTGTCGTCACCAGTGTCAAGGATGAGGAACACGGGCTTGGGCGTGTCAAGGTCAAATTCCCGCAGCTCAGCGACGACCTGGAATCGAGCTGGTGCAGGCTAGTCTCTGCGGGCGCGGGCCCCGACCGAGGCATCGAGTTCCTACCCGAGGTCGACGACGAGGTGCTGGTCATTGGGTCAAGCATGGACAACCTGTTCGTGCTCGGTGGCCTCTGGAACAGCCAGGACAGTCCGCCCTACCCCAGCACTTCCGCAGCGCCCAGCGGCGCCGTTGAGAAACGCACGATCAAATCTCGTACCGGTCACGAGATTCTGTTGAACGACGCTTCCGACGGCGGCATCAGAATTGTCGACTCCAAGGGCAACAAGATTGACCTGGAGACCGGAAGCGGCGACCTCACCATCCAGGTGACAGGCAACCTCAAGATCAAAGCTGACGGCAAGATCGATATCGAAGCCGGCATGGGGCTTACGCTGAAAGCCGGTATCGACTTCTCAGCCGAGGCCACTGCAAACGCCACGATAAAGGGCAACGGGCAAGCCTCGCTTGAGGGGACGGGCTCGGCGGGGGTAAAGACCAGCGGTGTGGCGACTGTGAGCGGGTCTACGGTGAGCCTGGGCTAGATAGGTAGCGAACGATGAACGAGCAGGCGACGGGCAAAGAGATCCTCGGGGTAGGCTGGAACTTCCCCGTGCGCGTGGACCGGCGCATGGCGCACGAGTTGAGCGCGCCCTTCCGCGGTGGCGGCGGCATCGCCCTGGCCCGCCACGAGGAGGACATTGAACAGGCGATCCGAATCATTCTCTCCACCGCCAAGGGCGAACGTCGAATGCGGCCGACCTTCGGCTGCGACATCCATACGCTGGTCTTCGACCCAGCCAACGAGTCGACGTTCGGGCTACTTCGCTTCTACATCGAGGATGCGCTGGCCATGTGGGAGCCCCGCATTGACGTGCGTGATGTGCTGATTGGCCCGGACGTACACGAGGGTCGAATCGACTTATACGTCAACTATGAAGTCCGTGCGACGAAGGACGAGCGGACCCTCGTCTATCCCTTCTACACCATAGGTGAAGGGGAGGAAAAGCAATGACAATGCTGATCACGGAGCGCCGCCTGGACTTGCGCGAGTTCCAGGACATCGTTGATGAGGCGAGGCGGTTGATCCCGCGCTACTGCCCGGAGTGGACCGACCACAACGTCAGCGACCCCGGCATCACGATCATCGAGCTGTTCGCGTGGATGACGGAGATGATCCTCTACCAGCTCAACCGCGTGCCGGACGAGCTGCACGAGCGCTTCCTGGACCTGATCGGCGTGCAACGCATGCCTCCGGAGCCGGCGATGGCGCAAATCACGTTCTACCTTTCGGCCAAGCTGTCGCGGCCGGTTACGATCGCCTCGGAGACTGAGATCGCCACCGACCGCACCGACGTGCAGAGCGCCATTGTCTTTGCGACCACAAAGGCTGTGATCCTGGCGCCGCCGGCGCTGATGGCGCTGCGTGCCTGGCGCGAAGGGCAGGGCTTCGAGGACTACATGCCCTACGTCACCAGCGGCCTCGTGCAGGCGCCGATCTTCAACCAGGAGCCTGTAGAGAACGACGCGCTCTACGCCTGCTTCTACGGCAATCTGGCTGGAACCAGCCTCGTAATCCACCTCGAGTGCGACGAGCTGGAAGGCGCGCACATAGACCCCAAGGACCCGCCTCTGGTCTGGGAGTACTGGTCCACCGTGCAGAAGCTCTGGCAGCCGCTCAAGCTGCTGGACCAGTCCGGCAGCGGCCGGCTGCGCGAGCCCACCGCGTCTGACCCGACCTTCGGACTGAACCGATCGGCGGACGTATACGTGCACGTCCCGCCGGACTCAGGCACTCAGAGCATCGAGGGTGTGGAAGGCACCTGGGTCCGCATCCGCTATCTGGAGAAGCCGGGCCAGGGTTACACCGCCTCGCCGCGTGTCCACGGCCTGACCACCGAGTGCATCGGCGCGACGGTCATGGCGCGCCAGGCGCAGCTGGTCCGCGAGGAACACCTTGGCAAGGCCTCGGGCCAAGCCGGCGACGCTTTCAGCGTCAACCAGCGGCCCATCCTGCACCGTAGCGAGCCGCACGTCATTGAAGCGCGTCTGGGTGACGAGATCACCGAGTGGGCGGAGGTCGATGACTTCTCGCAATCCGGCGAATCGGACCGCCACTTCACGATCCACTACTCGAGTGGCGAAGTGCGCTTCGGGCCCATGATCCGAGCCCGTGACGGGACGGAGCGCCAGCACGGCGCCGTGCCGCGTATGGGCGCCGATCTGACGCTGCGCGGCTACCACAGCGGCGGCGGCACCCGAGGCAACGTCGGCGAGCGCACGATTACGCAGCTCAAGACATCCTTGCCTTACGTCGCGGCGGTGACCAACTACACGCCGGCGGCGGGCGGGCTGGACGAAGAGACGATTGCCGAGGCAAAGCTGCGTGGCCTCGCGACGCTGAAGCGGCCTGTGACGGCGGTGACGCGTGAGGACTTCGAGAGCCTGGCGCGCGAGATTCCCGGCGTCGGCGGCGCGCGCTGCGTCGC
>CAZNHI010000179.1:0-5611 GCA_964572535.1 uncultured Dehalococcoidia bacterium | reverse complement strand
ACTGCTGCACGTGCTTCAACTCATGCGCCAGCAGCTCGACCGCGCAGACCCGCGACGGGTCGAAGGCCGACCTGCCATAGAACAAGTACGGCGCCAGGGTCATCGCGCCTTGCTTGATCACGCTGCGCACGAACCAGCACACGGGCCCGCCGTGCACCAGCGTCACACTCTGCATATCGAGGTCAGGGAACCAGGAGCGTAGCTTGCCGGCCGTCGCGTCGTCGATCTTCATGATCGACGACGATTTTACGCCGCTTTCGAGGCCGCGACGCGGTCGACGATCGTGTGGCTGCCGCGTCCGGTGGCCAAAGCGTAGTGCAGCGCGATGTCCGCCAGGGTCATCAGCTGAAACGCCCGGCATTCACCCTTGCTGCTGTAGCCGATGCCCACCACCGTCGCGATGTAGCGCCGCTCTGCCTGCAGCGACGCCTCGCTGCGCACCGACTCAATGATCGTATTGACCAGATGCTCGACTTCCGAAATCGGCGAGCCGCACATGATCACGGCAAACTCGCGATCGCGCAGACGCCCGATGAAGTGGTCTTTAGGCACGTACGAGCGCATCAGCTTCGCCAGCCGCAGCAGCAGATCGCCCTCTCCCGCCGCGGCCGCCTCCAGCAAGCCCTGCACGTTGGAGAAGTTGACGATCGCCAGCGCTACAGGGCACTTGTGGTGCGACTTGGAGAGGCAGTACTTCAACTCCTCCACGACAGCCGCCCGCGTCGGCAGCTTTGTCAGTGGATCGATGAAGGCAAGGGGTGTTTCAGAGTCGCTGCGGTTACCGACGATGCGTTGGAGCAGGCCGGCCAGATTTATTGATGCCATATGCCCTTCCTCGGCGGGGGATATTTGTCTCAAGCATCGCCAGAATTAGGGGAAACTTGATACCTGATCGCGGGGAATCTCCTAAGTAGCTTCCCGTATCTCGACTCGCTGCAGGCGTCTATTGGCGTAAACACCCGCCACGATGATCACGATCAGGCTCAATACCAGCGCCGACACCCCGCTCACGTAAGCGTCCAGCGCGTCCTCCGGCACGTCGATCAGCCAGTCCGCCAGGCCCAGCGTGTAGTGGCGGATGCTCAAAAAGCGCACACCCTCGAAGATGCCGCTTACGGCGCCTTCCCAGATGAATACGAACACCAGCCCCGCGATCAGCGCCCGCGTGGTCACGATGCTGAGCAGGACAAAGACGCAGACGTAGGCCAGCGCCCCAACCGCCGCCGCCAGGCCGAACCCCATGATCACGCTGCCGGCTTCGCCGCCCATCACCACCAGAGCCGAGCTCGCAATCGAAGCCAGGGCCAGCAGCCAGGTCAGCAGCCAGGCCGCCACGATTTTTGGCAGCAAGATCCGCCAGCGTTCTACCGGCTTGGTCAGCAGATAGATCACCGTGCCGTCCTCCAGCTCGTCACCCAGCACCGAAGTACCGAACAACAGCGCTGTCAGCGGCAGGACCGTGGTCACGATCAGCAAGACGCAGAGCACCCGCACCGTGAACTCCTCGGGGTCGGTCCGGTTGTCGCCCAGCTTGAACACCAGGCCGATGAGTAGCGGTATCGCCGCCAGACCCATCAGAAGCAATGTGCTGCGCCTGAAGACGAGTTGCCTCAGCGTCAGGTTGAAGATAAAACCGGTCACGGGCGGGACACCCCCGGACCCTCGCTAAAGGGCCTCGTGCAAGCGATACTCTCGTTCACCGGCGCACCAGGTACGAAAACACGCTCTCCAGGGACTCATCAGTGGGCGAAAGCTCGAAGACGCTGACGTTGCTGCCGCGCGCCACCACGGGCGCCACGCGCGCAAAGGAGACCAGGTCTGAAGCTTGGACTGTCAGCCCCTCCGCCTCAATCTCCACGCCGAACACGGACTCATGCCCGATCAATGCTGCTGCCAGACGGCGGTCGTCACTGGAACGCACGTGAATCGTGTGCGGGCGGTCCGTCATCAGGCGCCTGATCTCGTGGAAGTCGCCTGACGCCGCCAGACGGCCCGAGACGATGACCAGCACGTTCTCCGCCAGCCGCTCCACCTCCTCCAGGATGTGTGAGGAGAAGACGATGGTCGCTCCCGCTGCGGCCATGCGCTGCAGCATTTCCATCATGCGCAGGCGCTGACGCGGGTCGGCGCCGTTGAACGGCTCGTCCAGCAGCAGGATCCGCGGCTGGTGCACGATAGCGGACGCTATCTTGATGCGCTGCCTCATCCCCTTCGAGTAACCCCCTACCGCCCGGTCCTTCGCGTCCATCAGCTCTACTTCTTCGAGCGCGCGCGTCGCCGCCGAGTCTGGGTCGCTGAGGCCGTGCAGCCGGGCGCTGAGCCTCACGAACTCGAAGCCGGTCAGAAAGGGATACACAGCCTCTCGCTCCGGCACGAAGCCCACCAGCTTGTAGATCTCCGGGTTCTGCCACGCCGCCTCGCCTTCCACCAGCGCATCACCGTTCGAAGGCTTGAGCAGGCCCGCCAGCATGTGCAGCAATGTTGACTTGCCGGCGCCGTTCGGTCCCAGCAGCCCCGTGATCCCGGGCCCGAGGTCGAAGGAGACGTCGTTCACCGCCACGACGTTGCCGTACCACCGCGACACGTTCTTCAGCTCCAGCGCTGCCCGCCGCTCCGCCGTCATCAGACCGCCAGCCTCGCGAAGCGCCGGTACAGCACCGCCAACGACACCACCGAGTAGCCAACCGCCGCCACGAAGTAGTAGACGCCTTCGATGTCAGCCTCACTGAACTCGCTGCCGATCTCAAGCTCTGTACTGAAGATCCAGTAGACCGCACCGCCCAGCACGGCGAACGGGCTCAGCAGCAACGCGTAACCGCCACCGTCACCCGATATCGTCTCGAACAGGATGCTGCCCAGCGCCGCAGCGATAACGAAGTAAGCGATTACTGCGCCGGTGGCCCAGGCCCGCCGCGGAGTCTGGCTGGCTATCGCCAGCGAGATGCCGCTCATCATCGTCCCGATCAGCAGTGCGCTGCCCAGGATCGGCGGCACCAGCTCCACGTTCTCCTTCACGTAGTCGACGATCTCATCCGTCGCCACGGCGTTACCGGCCAGCAGGATCGCCTGGGGCGCCACCAGCACCAGGAACACCGCGCTCCCCAACGCCGCCAGCTTCGCGGTTACGTAGTCCTGCCGTGACAACGAGCGCGAGAAATACAACGACAGCGTCCGGTGGCGCTGATCCCGGCCGATGACTTCCGGGGCGGCCACGGCGCAGAACAGCGCCAGCACCAGGCTGACGAACCCGAAGTAGTCCTCCGGCGTCGCGTACTCGAAGTCTTCGGGCGCTATCGCCGCCACTGCCAGCTGGACCAGGGCCGGCACGCTGGCGATGATCGCCAGGCCGATGGGGAAAACCTTGCTCATCGCCGAGCGGCCCAGCCCGAAGATCGCGCGCAACGTGTAGATGTATAGCGACCACGCCGCGTACACGCGACCCAGTCTCGCGCCGTCGTAAGACCGGTAGCCAAGGTCGTAGATGCCCGTCCTGAGCCCCGGCGAAGGGCCTGAGCGCTCAGACATCGGCCGTCTCCGCTGTGTCTGCCCTGAACAGGTCTTCGAGACGGTGGCGGCCCTGCTCCAACCGCAGCAGCCCGACGCCCAGGTCGACCACCTCATCGCGCACCAGGTCGTACGGTTCGTTGCCGTCCAGGGTAATCAGCAGCATCTGCCCGTCCTGCCCGACCTCCAGCCCTTTCGCCTCCAGGCGCCGCTTCAGTTCGTCCTGCTTCTCGTCCACCTCAACCGTCAGCACCTGCTTCGATCCCGTAAAGCTGGCGATTGTATCGGAGCGCATCAAACGGCCGGCATCGATCACGACCAGGCTGTCGCAGACGCGCTCGATCTCGCCCAGCAGGTGCGACGACATCAGCATAGAAATACCGAAGTCGCGCCCGATGCGCCGGATCAGGTCCAGCATCTCGTCGCGTCCCGCCGGGTCCAGGCCGTTGGTCGGCTCGTCTAGCATGAGCAGCCGCGGGTCGTGCACCAGCGCCTGCGCCAGCTTCACGCGTTGCTTCATGCCCGTCGAATACGTGCCGATTGCCCGGTAGCGCTCCTCGAACAGGCCGACGTGACGCAGCGTCTCAGCCGTACGCTCCCGCGCCGAGGCCGGGGGCAGGCCGTTGATTCGCGCCATGTGGATCACGAAGTCTGTGGCGCTGACGTCCGGCGGCAGACAATCGTGCTCCGGCATGTAGCCCACGTACTGGCGCAGCTGCGGCCCCTGCGTCGCCACGTCGAAGCCCAGCAGCGTTGCGCTGCCCGTCGTGGGGGCCAGCAACCCCAGCAGTATCTTGATCAGCGTGCTCTTGCCCGCCCCGTTGGCGCCCACGACACCGGTGACGCCCTCGCCGATCTGCAGAGAAAGGGAATCGAGCGCCAGGACTTGACGCCCGTAACGCTTCGTAAGCTGGCGTGTCTCGACGAGCGGGCTGTCAGCGGCGGACGGGGCGTTAGTCACAACTCTCTGCCGAGTTTAACCCAAACTCGAAACCACCGTTCTCACTCCTGTGGCCGCGTGAACGCCCCCAGGTCTGAGAGGATCACCCGCTTCTCGAACCGCCAGCCCGCCTCAGTCTGCACGCACGTGTCCGTGTATGAGCCCACGCTCGGGATCGCTATCGTCTGCTCGCCCGTCGGCAGCGAGAAGATGATCACGTAGGTGCGAGCAGTGCAGCGCCGCGAGTCGCCGGTGATGTATGGCAGTCCCACGAAGTGCCGCGACTGCGCCGGCTCCCCGCCAATTCGCCCCGTCGCCATCAGCCCGCCCACCCAGCGCCTGATCTCCTCTTGCCCGTCCGCTTGACCTCCCACCCACTCGATCACGCCGTCCGGCAAGAAGTTCGCCACGTAGCCGTCCAGGTCGCCCGAGTCGATGCACATGACGTACCGCGCGATCAGGTCCATCACGCCCTGCTTGTCCTCGGCGCTCATCCTGTCCGTCTCGGGCATCGTCTGCTCCTGAGTCGCTCTCTGCGTCACGTCCGGTCTAGAATTCGCCCTGATGGTAAGCGAAGGCGGCAGCTCCCGGATCGAACTCGAAATCAACGGTCAGCGTCGAACCCTGGACGTCGAGCATCGCGCCTCGTTGCTCGACGTGCTGCGCGAGGACCTTGACCTCACCGGCGCCAAGCGCGCTTGCGACCGCGGCGAGTGCGGCGCCTGCACCGTCCTGGTCGACGAGAAGCCCATGCTCGCCTGCCACCTGCTCGCGATGCAGCTGCGTGGCAAGTCCGTCACCACCATCGAAGGCCTCGCCGAGCGCCCGGACTTCGCCCCCATCCTCGATGCCTTCGTCGCCGAAGATGGCGGCCAGTGCGGCTTCTGCGTCCCCGGCTTCGCCGTTGCCGCGTACGCGGCGCTCAAGCACGACGCAGCGTTGGACGAGCTGGCGCTGCGCTGGGAGCTGGTCGGCCACGTCTGCCGCTGCAACGCCTACGACCGCATCGCCGCCGCCGCGACGGAAGCTGCCGCCAGAACGCGAGGCATCCCTTGACTAACCCGACCCTGATCGGCGTCTCCGTACCCCGCACCGGCCTCGACGCCAAGATACGCGGCGCCGCCGAGTACACCGCCGACCTCAAGCGCCCCGGCATGCTCTACGGCC
>CAZNHI010000178.1:0-5622 GCA_964572535.1 uncultured Dehalococcoidia bacterium | reverse complement strand
GCAAAGACGACCAGCGTGAAGCTACAGGGAGTGCTCTTGTTCGATCGGGGCGTCGTGTTCGATTTCGACGAAGAGGACGTGCACGAACGGATGAAGCGGGGCGAGGTGGTTATTGAGGTCGACCTGGGGCTGGGCAGCGGCGCCGCGACGGCGTGGGGTTGCGACCTGACGACGGACTACGTGCACATCAACGCGGACTACAGGACTTAGCTTCGCTGGAACAAGGAACAAGGAACAAGCAACAGGGACGTAGCTGTAGGCCGCCAGGGCTGCGTGGAACCTCACCCCCTGCCCCCTCTCCTGGCGAGGAGAGGGGGATTGTGCGCTCTAGGCGGCTCGGGCCAGGAAGAGCGGGTGGGTGCCCCGGGATTGCCCTTCGACAGGCTCAGGATGCCCTTCGCCTCTCGCTGCGGGCGGGATGGTTGGCAATGACGGTTCAGGCGGTTAGAAGCCACCTACCTCCTGCATGACGGCGCGGTGCTTGGCGAACCAGACCGGGCGCCAGTCGTTCTCGTCGAAAGACCAGGAACTGGAGATGGCGGCGTAGACGGCTGCGCAGGCGTGGACGCGATGACGGTCCAGGGTCAGCACATCGGCGAACTGGCCTGCGCGGCGCCTTATGACGCGTCGCCAGGCGGGCTCGCCGGCTGCATCCGGCAGATTGTTGTAGAGATACGGTGCGATTTCCCACGCCGGCTCGCCCGTGACGCCGTGCGGGTCGATGCACAGCCAGCCGCGCTGCGATACCAGGACGTTGTAGTGGTGCAGGTCGCCGTGGAGCAGCACGGATGGCGCTTCGGCGTGAGCCACGAGTTCTCGCCCGAGAGCTACACCCGAGTCGAGCCAGTCGAGGGGGTGGTTAGACGCTGCGCCCGTGCTGGCCATGCCTTCGATCCAATCAGACATTGACGGGAACGAGTGCTTGGGAGGGGGCGGGCGCCAGAGCTCGTGCATGACGGCAGAAGTGGCGGCGACTTCGGACTCATCATCGTTCAGAGATGTCACGTCGAGGCCGGGTTCGAGGCGCTCGAGGAGCAGGGCGCTCAGTGAGAGGTTGGATTCGAGCAGACGCACCGCCGCTCTGCCGTCGAAGGCTCGCAGAGCTTGCTCCTCGCGGAGGAAGTCGCCGTCGGGGTCGGGGAAGCAGAGCTTGAGCACCGCCGGCGTGCCGTCATCGAGGCTTACCGGCGCGACGTAGTTGTAGGAGAGGTTGGGGTAGTGCGGTTCGAGGGTTAGAGACCAGCGCGCGGCGGCGTCCGCGACAAGGCGGGGGAGGTCGCGGATCCAGGCTGCTCCGGCCTCGCCGTTGTTGGCCGTGCGGTTTCTGAGCAGGGCCTGGGTAACCGCCGGGTCCAGGATGTCCATCTCGATTGCCAGTTTGAGGCAATAACCCGACAATTGCCCTATGTTGAAGATGGGGGACGCCCCCAAGCCCCCGCTGAAGGGGCGTATGGGAGTGTGCTGTGGTTAACGCTCGGGCGCCTATTGTGGTCAAGGTCGGCGGCAGCACACTCGGCCAGAACGACACGGCCTTGGAAGACATCGCGGCGCTGCGGGCGGCGGGACAGACGCTGGTCGTTGTGCACGGCGGCGGCAGCGCTGCCACGGAGTGGCTCAAGGTGCACGGCGTGACCTCCGAGTTCGTGGATGGGCTGCGTGTCACCGGGCCGGACGCGATCGACGTGGTGGTTGCCGTGTTCGCGGGGCTGGTGAACAAGCAGCTGGTGGCGTCGTTGCAGGCCCTGGGCGTGAGGTCCGTGGGGCTGAGCGGCGTCGATGGCGGGCTGCTGCGCACGCGCCAGGCGGACCCGAGGCTGGGCTACGTGGGTGAGGTGACGCAGGTAGACCGTGGCGCGATCGATGCGCTGCTGGCGGCGGGCTATATGCCGGTGATCTCGCCGGTTGGCTACTGGGGCGATAAGCCTGCGAAGCTGATGAACGTCAACGCGGATACGGTTGCGGGCGAGGTCGCGGCGGCGTTGGGGGCCAGTGACCTCGTGTTCCTGACCGACGTGGCGCACGTGCGCGATGGCGCCGGCAACGCAATCGAGGAGCTGAAGGCGGGGGAGGTCGAGGCGCTGATCGCGTCCGGGGCGGCGTCCGGTGGGATGATCCCGAAGCTGCGTGCGGGCGCGAGGGCGGCCGCTTCAGGTACGCGCTGCTACATCGTGGACGGGCGCGAGGCTCACGCACTGCGGGTGGTGCTCGACGGCGCGAAATCGGGAACCAGGGTCACGTTCTAAGTGGGTCTGCGTGTAAGGTGGGGGTATATCCGCCCCGCCCTCAGATCAGGCAAAGTGGTTACGGAATAAACGTGAAGCGGCATCAAACAAGGGGGGATGTCCCCCAGGCCCCCAGATCAGACACAAAGGTTATGGCCTAACGTGGCGTTCCAGTTTCCGCCCCGCAGAGAAGATGACGACCTGGGGCCGCCGCCGCCGGTGTTTCGCATACCGCGGCAGCGCGTAGAGTTCCGCTCCTTCGGCAACTACAACCGCTGGATCATCCTCGGCGTGGTCATGATCTTGCTCTACATCACTCTGAACACGCTGAAGAGCATCTACGTCGATTGGCTCTGGTTCGACGGGGTGGGCTATCGTTCCGTTTACTCCAAGGTAGTTACGACCCAGTTGTGGCTGTTCCTGGGCGGCGCAGGCATCTTCCTGCTCTACTTCGGGGCCAACGCCTTCTTAGCGGCGCGGCCGGTGCTGCGCACGCCGGCGCCGGGGCTGGACGAGAATGAGGCGGCTTCGCTGCGGCGCATCTACCTGCTGACGCTGATCGCGGGCTCGATCTTCCTGGCGTTGATCTTCGGGACGATCGCGGCGACGCACTGGGACGTGGTGCTCGTTTATCTCGATGGCGAGCCGTTCGGCATCAAAGACCCGCAGTTCGGGCGCGACATTGGCTTTTACGTGTTCGACCTGCCCGCGCTGCGCTTTTTCCATGGTTGGGCGATGGGCGTGGCGGTGATGACGGTGTTGGTCGCGGCGGGGTTGTACCTGTTCCGGTTCCTGATGCTGGGCACGGACGCGGCCGCGACGCGCCAGAGCCGGGTGCACCTGGCTCTGTTGTTGGTGATGATCGTGGCGCTCTTCCTGTTCCGCTACTGGATGGACCGCTTCGACCTCAACTTTTCGACCAACGGCGTGGTCTATGGCGCGACCTTCACGGACGTGCACGCGCGCCTGCCGTTCACATACGTGAGCATGGCGCTGGCGGCGCTGACAGGCATGGCGCTGCTGGCCTCGGTTGCCGGACGCAGCGTGATGCTGCCGATCGGCGCGGCGGGTGTGTGGGTGGTGGTCCTGGTTCTGGGGGGCAGCGTCTACCCGGCGACTATGCAGCGCTTCACGGTGCAACCGAACGAGCTGCAGAAGGAACGTGCGTACATCGAACGCAACATCGAAGCCACGCGCGCTGCCTTCGGGCTGGACCAGATCGAGGAGAAGCCCTTCCCGGCGGCGGAGGCGGTGACAAAGCAGGAAATCGCCGCCAATCCTGAGACGTTGAACAACATCCGGTTGCTGGACGTGCGGCCTCTGCTGCAGACCTACGGGCAAATTCAGCTGATCCGGCCGCTGTACCAGTTCACGGACGTCGACATTGACCGCTACGAGATCGATGGTGTCACGCGCCAGGTGATGGTGGCGGCGCGAGAGCTTTCGCCGAACAACCTGCCGGTCTCCGCGCAGAGTTGGGTTAACAAGCGCCTGCAGTTCACGCACGGCTACGGGATTGTGATGTCGCCGGTAAACGAAGTGGTGCAGGAGGGCCTGCCGAACTTGTACCTGCGCGACATCCCGGTGACGGGCAAGCTCCCGGTCACGCGGCCGGAAATCTATTACGGCGAGGAGCCGGACCACTACGTAATCGTCAAGACTACGGACGAGGAGTTCGATTACCCAGTGGGAGACGGCAACGCGCAGACGGTGTTCGAGGGAGAGGGCGGGGCGTCGCTCGGCTCGCTGATCAACCGCCTGGCGTTCGCGTGGGAGTTCGGGGACGTGAACATCCTGATCGCCGGCAGCCTGACGTCTGAGAGCCGCATCCTGTTCCGGCGCAACGTCCAGCAACGCATTCACACGCTGGCGCCGTTCCTGACGCTGGACCACGACCCTTACCTGGTACTGGCGGACGGCAAGCTGTACTGGCTCCAGGACGCGTACACCGCGTCGAGCCACTATCCGTACTCGCAGCCGCTGGGGCGGGGACAGACTGCGACCACGCAGCCACTGGCCGGCAACAACTACATCCGCAACAGCGTGAAAGTGGTGGTCGACGCCTACGACGGCTCTACGACGCTGTACCTGGTGGACGAAGAGGACCCGATCATCCGGACGTACGCCAAGATCTTCCCAGACTTGCTGACGCCCCTGGAGGAGATGCCGGAGTCTCTCAAGCAGCATCTCCGTTACCCTGAGGGGCTGTTCCTGGCGCAGGTAGACCAGTATCGGACGTACCACATCACGGACCCGGGCGTGCTCTACAACAAAGAGGACATCTGGAGCATCCCGACGGAGATTTTCGATGACCAGGACGTGCTGCTGGAGCCCTACTACGTGACCATGCGCATCCCTGGCGAATCGACCGAGGAGTTCGCGCTGATCCTGCCGCTGACGCCGGCGCGCCGCCAGAACACGATCGCCTGGGTGGCGGCACGCTCAGACGGCGACAACTACGGCAAGCTGCTGAGCTTCCGTTTCCCCACCAACGCGCTGGTCTTCGGCCCGCGCCAGGTGGAGTCGCGCATCGACCAGGACCCGGCGATTTCGGCGCAGTTCAGCCTCTGGAGCCAGTCCGGTTCGAACGTGATCCGCGGCAACCTGCTGATGATACCGATTGGCAACGGCAACCTGTTCGTGGAGCCGGTGTACCTGCAATCGGCCAGCAGCCAGCTGCCGGAGCTGAAACGCGTCGTAGTGGTGAACGGCAACCGTATCGCTATGGAGCCGACGCTGGAGCGCAGCCTGGCGGTCGTGTTCGGCGAGGCGGATTCGTCCTTGCCGACAGCGGGGACCACCCTGCCGACGCCGACAACCACGCCGAGCGCCAGCCCCACTCCGTCGCCCGGCCCCGGCACGCCGACGGCAACAGCGCCGCCGATCTCAGGCAACGTCGCGGAGCTGGCGCGGCAGGCGGAGGCGGCGTTCGATAGGGCGCAGGCGGCGCTGCAGCAGGGCGACTTCGCGAAGTACGGCGAAGAGATCGGGCTGGCACAGCGGCTGATCGATGAGATCGTCCGGCTCACGGGCAACCAGTAGCCCGCGACGTTGCCGCCGCAGACGCCACCAGACCAGGATTACGTCCCGGGGGCTGACTCCGAAGCCGCCAGCAGGCAGGCCGCGCCGGCGAGCGTAAACGCTGGCTCGACGTTCTACGCGCTGGGCTCGCCAGCGTACCGGGTGCTGTGGTTCAACTCCTTCTTCATGCTAACTGCGGTCCACCTGGCGTTCACGGCGCACGCCGTGGTGGCGTAGGCGCGCAGGAGCTGAAGGCAGAGATCGAGAAGACCTTCGGTATCCCAGCTCGAGTAAACATCGAGGAAATCAAGAAGCCTGAGCTGTATGCCAAGCTTGTTGCCGAAAACATCGCCCACCAGTTGGAGCGCCGTATTTCCTT
>CAZNHI010000177.1:0-5622 GCA_964572535.1 uncultured Dehalococcoidia bacterium | reverse complement strand
CGTCACGCCCGGGCGCGGGCCCAACTACCGCCCCAACGCCTCGATGACAATCGACCGCATCGCCGCCGACGTGGGCTACAAACCGGAGTTCACGCTCGAGCAAGCAGTAGACGACTTCCTCTCCTGGCTGCAAACTCACCCGCAGTAGGCGAAGGAACAGACGGAGCAGACGGAACAGATGGAACACAAGGAACAAGGGACCTCGCGAATGCCCCGCGATTTGTTCCCGCTGTTCCTCCCGTAAGGAGATTGCCATGATCCTGATCACCGGAGGCCTGGGCTTCATCGGCCTGCACACCGCGCGATCGCTGCTCGATCTCGGGGAGGATGTCGTGCTGACGCAGTACCGCGTCGCGCGGCAGCCCGACTTCATCAAGGACGCGCTGGGCAAACGCGCCTTCGTCGAACAGCTGGACGCCACCGATGGCGCCGCGCTGATGGAGATCGGTAAGCGCCACAAGATCGACGGCATCATCCACCTGGCGACGCCGGGACTGGGCGCCCTCGACGCGGCGGGCGACTTCAAGATGAACATGTGGAGCCTGCTCAACTGCCTGGAGGCCGCGGAGGCCTGGGGCGTCAAGCGCCTGGGGATCGCGAGCTCGGTCACGGTGTACAGCGGCGTCAACGACGGCCCCTTCACCGAGGACCTGCCGCTGCGCACCACGCCCGGCAACCCCGTAGAGGCGTACAAGAAGGCGTATGAGATCGTCAGCACTCACTACGCCCAGCGCACCGGCCTCAACATCGTGCTGTTGCGCATCGCGGGCATCTACGGGCCGCTGTACCACTCGATGGGCAACGCGGTCAGCCGCCTCACGCACGCCGCCGTGAAAGGCGTCGCGCCGGAGCTACGCGCTGAGCTGTATGAGGACGACGCTCAGGACTACTGCTACGCGAGGGACTGCGGGCAGGGTATCGCGCTACTGCAGGCGGCGGAGAAGCTGCCGTACCAGTGCTACAACGTCGGCGCCGGACGCGCCGCGAGCAATGGAGAGTTCGCGAGCGCCATCCGGCGCCACTACCCCAACGCCATCCTGCCGATGAAGCCCGGCGCCTCTGCAGCCCGAAAAGACCCCTACATGAGCCTGGACCGGATCAAGGCAGACACCGGCTACGAACCGCAGTTCAGCGTCGACAAGGCCATGGACGACTACGTCGCGTGGCTCGCCCACAACCCCGAATGATGCGGCTGAGTGCTACGACTCGCAGCCCCATTCGGAGGATCTGCAGCCCATGATTCTGCTGACCGGCGCCTTCGGATTCATTGGCATGCACACCGCCCGCGCGTTCATCGACGCCGGCGCAGAGGTCATCCTCACGCGTAACCGCTCCTACCGCGAGCCCGAGTTCATCAAGAAGGACCTCGGCAAGCGCGCCGTCGTCGAGCAGGTCGATATCACCAACGCGGACGCGCTCAGAGACCTCGGCCGCCGCTACAAGATCGACGGCATCTGCCACCTGGCCGGGCCGGGCTACAGCGCCCCCAACGCCGCCACCGACTACCGGATCAACGTCTTCGGCCTGCTCAACATGCTGGAGGCGGCCCGCGAATGGCAGGTCAAGCGCCTGACGCTCGCCAGCTCGATCGCCACCTATTACTACGGAGGCGTCGCGCGCGGTCCCTTCGTCGAGACGATGCCGCTGCGAATGACCGCCACCAACCCGATCGAGACCTACAAGAAGGTGGACGAGCTTCTGGGCAGCCATTATGCCGACCGCACCGGCATCAACGTCGCCTTCCTGCGCATCGCACTGATCTACGGTCCGCTGCACAGCGGCGGCGCCGCCAATATCGCGCACGCGCTTACGCGCGCCGGTGTCGACGGTAAGCAGCCGGAGCTGCCCAACCCGGTCTTCGAAGAGGACACCACCGACCTCTGCTATGTCACCGACTGCGCCCGCGCTATCGTCCTGCTGCAGCTCGCCGACAAGCTCAACCACCGCGTCTACAACCTCGGCGACGGCAAGGCGACCTCCGCCGGACAGGTCGCGGCGGCCGTGGAGAAGGTCGTGCCGGGCGCGAAGGTCGCCGGCGCGCTACAGCACGGCCGCGGGCCTAACTACACGGTCGACCGCTACATGGACCTTTCGCGGATCAAGGCCGACGTTGGCTACGAGCCGGAGTACACGCTGGAGCGAGGCATCGGCGAGTACGTGGCATGGTTCCGCGACCACGAAGAATAAGCCAAGCCGTGCCACCTCGCTCTGAGGAGCTAGCTGCCAAATTCGAGGCCAAGCACCGCGAGTTCGCCGCGTTCATCGAAGGCCTGACCGACGCGCAGTGGGCCACGCTCGTCGCTGACGAGGAGCGCACCGTCGCCGCACTGACGCACCACGTCGGCTGGGCGTACATCATCGAAATCGAGCCCTTCTACGCTATGGCGCTCGGCACGCCGGACGCGCCCTGGACCCTGGAGGCCCTCAACGCGGTCAACGCCGAGCACGCCGCCGAGTTCGCCGAGTGCGACAAGGCCGAGACGCTGACCTACCTAGAGCAGAACGCCGCGCGCACCGGTGCGATCGTGCGCTCTCTGACAACGGAGCAGCTGACACGCAGCGGGAAATACCTGGCGACGGCGCCGGAGCGCACGGTCGAAGCCTGGGTAGACGGCGTCCTGTCCTACCACATCGACTGGCACTGGAAGAGCATGCGCGAGGCGCTAGGGTTGGGGACGCAGACCTAATGAAACGGTACAACCTAGAACGTAGGCGCCCAGCATGCTGGGCACCTACGGTTTAGCGTTCGTCGTGTAGCCGAGGTTTCCCGGCCCGGGCGTCCCTACTCTGCGCCCAGCAGCGCCGCCGCGTTGTGCTGCGTCATCGTCTTCACCTGCGCCTCGCTGAACCCGGCGTCGAGCAGCTTGTCGATGAAAATCTCGAAGCCCTCTTGCAGCCCCGGGTTCGTCGTCTGACCGAGGTCCGTCGCCACGATCGTGCTGGACGGCCCGACTTCCTTGATGTTGTTCAGCGTCTCTTCCCAGGTGCACTTGTTGGTGTGCGGCGTAGTGAACACCCGCTCGAAGTAAACGTCGTACTGGGTCAGGTTCTTCTGCTCGTCCACGGTCAGGTGCGTCGTCGGGAACTCTGGGTGGGTGATGATGATGCGCTGCACTCCCGCCGCCTTTGCCGCCTTGATCACCGGCTCCAGCTCGCTGGGGTTAATGTGTCCCGTCGCCATGACCATGTCGTACTTCGCCATCACTTCCAGGCACTGCTGCATCTCCGGTAGCACGTTGCCGTGACCGTCCGTAACCGTCAGGTACGCCCCGGCGATGCCCGCCGCGCGCAGCTCCCGCGCGATGCTCATCCAGTACGGCAGCTTGCTCTCGTCCAGCTGCCCTGCGACGTTCGCCTGCTCGTTCATCGAGTCGCAGGTCGGCAGCCAGCAGACGCGCGCGCCCAGCCGTGCCGCGATGTCGATCGCCGTGGCGTTGAGGCCGCCCACCGGGTTGTTCAGCGCGATGGCGCCGTAGAAGTTGACGCCCGGGAACATCTCTTTAATCAGGGTCGCGCGGTCCGCTGTCACAGCGTGGTGCGATTTCAGCACGATGCCGCCGAACTTGCGCTCGAGCGCCAGCTTGGCCAGCTGGATGTCGTTGAACTTGCGCGGCAGCAGGTCCGGCCCCGAGTGCACGTGCGTGTCGAAGGTGCCCGCCAGCAGCCCGCGAATCGTCTCTTTGTCAGCCATCTCTGCGCCCCATTCTGGTAATCACGAACTCTGTGGAACTTTAGCGGAGATCTTGGGAGTGTCGCCCGGTTCTATACCCAACAGCATCTTACGACGACAGCGCGCCGCGGCGCACCGCTGCATAGCCAACGCTCGCCGCATGACGTAGTCTCGCCGCCATGAGCACCTACTCGTTCCGTATGACCTGGGAGTTCGCCGCGCCCATCGACAAGGTGTGGGAGCTGATTAACCACCCCGAGGAGTGGCCGAAGGTGTGGAAGAACTGCAAGAACGTGGAGAAGCTGCGCGAGTCTGGCGCGAATGGAGTCGGCGGCGTGCAGCGATTCAGCATGCAGACCCAGCTGCCGTACACGCTGCGATTCGAGGTTACGTCGACGCGCTCAGAGGCGCCTACCGTGCTAGCGGGCGATGTCGCAGGGCAGCTGCAGGGCACGGTGCGTTGGGAGCTATCCCAGGCGGGTGAGATAACGACGATCCGTTACTTCTGGGACGTCGCGCCAACGCGAGCCTGGATGCGCGCGCTGTCGCCCTTGCTGCGTCCCGTCTTCGTCTGGAACCACCGCTCCATGATGCGAAATGCGGCCAGGGGCTTCACGCAGATGCTGGGCGTCAGGCTGGTAGCGGAGGAGTATCAGTAGCCAGCCCGTTTGCCCGTTTGCCCGTTTGCCCGATAGGATCGTCCCACTCCCCGTCCTCACCCAAAGGAGCCCACCGTGGACCAGCTCGTCGAACGTCTGTTGAAGCTCGATACCTGCGCCGTGTCTGACGCCTGCGACCGCCTCGGCCTGCCCGGCGCCGTGCTGGGCATCCTGCCCACGTCGCCGCCTGCGAAGTTCGCCGGGCGCATCGTCACGGTGAAGCTCACCGACGCCAACGGGCGTACCGCCGCGCGCCACCTCTGCACCGGCGCGATTGAGGCCGCCAACCCCGGCGACGTCATCGTGATCGAGAACCCGCGGCTCGACGCGGCAGGCTGGGGCGGCATCCTCTCAGCCGCCGCCAAAACGAAGGGTATCGTCGGCGTGGTCTGCGGCGGTGCCGTCCGCGACATCGACGAGTCGCGTGAGCTCGACTTCCCGGTCTTCGCGCGCGCCTCAATCCCGCGCACCGCCCGCGGCCGGATCATCGAAGAGACCTTCAACGAGCCGATTACAATCGGCGACCTCACGGTCTCACCCAACGACCTCGTCCTCGCCGACGGCTCCGGCGTCGTCTTCCTCGCCGCCGGCAAGGCGGAGGAGATTCTGCAGTCGGCCGAGATGATCGCGGCCCGCGAAGGCAAGATGAAGGATGCCGTGCTCGCCGGCGACCGCGTCAGCGAAGTCATGGGTCGCGACTACGAGACCATGCTCTCGCGGTGACTGGCATCACGGCGCAGGGTTACCGCTCAATCTGACAGGCGTACTCCGAACTGGCCAGGCCCGCAAACGGGGTACAGGGGGCGGCGCCCCCTGACGGGAGGTCTGGGGGGTGTCCCCCCAGTTGTTTCTTTATTAACCTGAGCGGAGCAGCGCGAGAGCGATGCGCAGTGGCTCACTGAACAGCGTCCCGCCTATCGAAGGAGACTCCTATGGAGCAGAAATACGCCGACATCATCAAGCTCGGGACCAGCACGCTCAGCGACGCCATGGACCGCCTCGGCATCCCCGGCCAGGCCCTCGGCATCAAGCCGATCGATCGCAGCTTCCGCGTCTGCGGCCCGGCCTTCACGATCCACAACATGCCCGTCGACATGCACGGCGGCTCCGTCGGCGACTACATCGATGACGTGCCCGAAGGCGCCGTGATCTGCATCGATAACTCCGGGCGCCTCGACTGCACCGTCTGGGGCGACATCCTCACGGTCATGGGCTCGCTCAAGAACATTGGCGGCACAGTGATCCACGGCGTCTGCCGCGACTCCGACCGAGCCCTGGAGGTCAGCTACCCGA
>CAZNHI010000176.1:0-5641 GCA_964572535.1 uncultured Dehalococcoidia bacterium | reverse complement strand
CGCCGCCGGGTCGAGGCCCGTGGTCGGCTCGTCCAGGAACAGCAGCTCGGGGTCGCCCGCCAGCCCCACGGCGACGTCGAGACGGCGCTGCTGGCCGCCGGAGAGGCGTTTCACTCTGACCGCCCGTCGATCCATCAGTCCCACCAGCGCCAGGACCTCGTGCAGCGGCCTCGGGTGCGGGTAGAAGCCTCGGTAAAGGTTGATTGCTTCCTCGACCGTCAGGTACGGCTCGACGCTGGTCTCCTGCAGCACGATGCCGATACGCTGCTTGAACTCGCGCTCGGCCTTGCCCGGGTCGAAGCCCAGGACGCTGACTTCGCCGCTCGTGCGTTGCCGGTGCCCTTCGAGAATCTCGACCGCGGTCGTCTTCCCCGCGCCGTTTGGTCCCAGCAGCGCGAACACCTCGCCGCGCGCCACCGTCAGGTCGATGCCCGCCACGGCTTCTAGCTCGCCGTAGGTCTTGCGCAGCCCGCGCACCTCGATCGCCAGGTCGCCGTTGAGTCCGAGTGGCATACTCTGATCCTAGAACTATGCGCCGCTACTGTCCTCGCCACGCATGCGCCGCCTGAGCCTACTGATTGCGTTCGCCGCGTTCGCCGTCGCCTGCGGCGGCGAGTCGCAGGACGCAACACCCACGCCGCGCGCGACCGGCCAGGAGCAGCTCGGCCGTGAGATTGGCGAGACCTACCTGCTGCTGGTGGAGGACACGAAGGCGATGCTGGGCCTCAACCTGCCCGCCGAACGGCTAAAGCCCGCCCTGCGCTTGCTCAAGGAGGACTACCGCGTGCGTTTTGCCAACCTGGGCTGCCTGCGCCAGGGTCTGCAGACGGAGGCCCGCCTGCAGGTCGACCGCGCCGCCGAGGACTTCGTCAGCGCCAACGGTGGGCTGGGCCTGACCTGGCTGGACCAGGGTTCGCAGCGCTACGCCGCCGATTCCGAGATCCCAGCGCTGCTCATTGAGATCCACGCCCTGCGGGTCTACGCCTCCCTCGACCAACTGGCCCGCCTCCGCCCCGACGAGCACATCCTCTGCAATTAGACGCGCCTGTACCTGCCGGTTGCGCGCCCGTACGCCCAACCTGAGACGTCCGGCGGCGTCAGCCCCAGGCCCGTCAGGATCGCGCTGATCTGCTCCCGATGCACGTTTCCGTGGTGCAACGCCTGCGCCAGCATTAGCCCGCTGCGGACCTCACGGCTACTCCCGTCCGGTTGAGGGCTACGCAGCAACGCATCACCGTCCATCGGCTCCGCCAACACCGCCTCCCAGATCGATTCCATATCGGCGGCCCACGCTTCCAGCTGGCCCAGCGTCGCCGGGTCGTCGCCACCACTGTCCCAGGCGGGGACCGGCCCCATGAACAACGAGCTGTAGTAAGACTCCCCGGTGATCAGGTGCTTCAGCGTCTCGATGATGCTGCCGTAAACACCCGGCGCGCTCGCACCGAGATGCTCCTCGTCGAGCGCGCGACAGAACTCGATCAGCACCCGCGTTGCCCAGGCGTTGTGCCTGAACGCATCCAGAATCGCCTCGCTCACGCCGAGATGCTACACCCTCTTTGCCCGTCTGCCGCTTCAGCTCACCAACGCCAGCAGCGACAGCTGCTCGACCGGCGCCGGCGGCACGAGGGGTGACGCACGGTGGTCGCCGATCTCGTACGTGGCTCGTAGCTCCGCCAGGCGCCGCAATATCGGCTCCTTCGCCGCGTCAGGCAGATAGGCGTCGTAGCGGTACAGCTCTCGATAGCGCTGCAGCAGCTGCGGCCAGTCACGCGAGAGCTGGCTGAAGAAGTGCTCACGGGTCCCCGCGCGCAGGTGCAGCAGGTTGGCCCACACGCCGACAGCCCCCGCGTCCCGTGCCGCCCGCACGACCGCCTCCATCTGCTCCGGCGAGTCCGATATGCCAGGCAAGATCGGTGCCATCGAGATGCTGACCTTGATCCCGGCGTCGATCAGCGTGCGGATCGCGCGCAGACGCTGGTGCGGCGGCGCCGTGCCCGGCTCCGTCTTACGCCATACGTCGACGTCCAGGGTCGGGATCGAAACGTTGATCGCCACCTCGGCGCGCCGCGATGCCTCCTGCAGCACATCGACATCGCGCACGATCATCGGCCCGCGCGTGATCATGCCGAAAGGGTTGTGCGCCGCCGCCAGCGCCTCCAGGCACTGGCGCGTCAGCCTGTACCGGCCCTCGGCCGGCTGATAAGGGTCGGTCGCCGCGCCGATCGCCACGCTCTCGTGTCGCCAGGAGCGCTTGTGCAGCTCCCAGCGCAGCACCTGCGCCACGTTCGTCTTCACCCGTATCGATTTCCCATACCGGTCGTCGAAGGGGCGGTCGGCGCGCTTTTCGTAGGCTCGCACGTAGCAGTAGGTGCAGCGGTGCACGCAGCCCATGTACGGGTTCAGCGTCCAGCGGAAGGGCATCCCCTTGCAGCGATTGAGGGCCGTCTTGCAGGGCTCTTCGCGATAGAGAGCGCTGGGGGTGTGGGAGGTGGGCGCTGTGCCTTCAAAGTGGTGGGGGTGCATGAATGAGAACATACGCTCTACTATGCAGGTTGGCAAGCCGCGTGGCACCAGAGGCGGCGTGCCCTTAGGGGGTATGGGCATGGGGTGTCCCCCATCTTCAACCGGGGGCATGGGGGTGTCCCCCATCTTCAACACCGAAAGCGCTAAGCTAACGCCTACCAAAAGCGAGGTGAGACATGGCCGAGCGCAACGTCCGCGTAGCTTCCGTTCAGGCGACTCCCGTCTTCCTCAACCTGCAAGCCAGCCTCGACAAGGCCTGCTCCCTTATCGTTGAGGCCGGGCGAAACGGCGCGCAGCTGGTTGTGCTGCCGGAGGCGTTCCTGCCCTCGTTCCCGCTCTGGGTCGCCGGTGGCTCCTCCGGGGCGCGCCCGGACCACCGCGAGAACATCCAGCTCTACGCCGAGCTGCTGGCCAACGCCGTGGACGTGCCCGGCCCGGTGACAACCACCCTCGGCGAAGCGGCGCGCGAGGCCGGCGCCCACGTCGTCATCGGCGTCAACGAGCGCAACGCCGACGCCAGCGGCGCCAGCATGTACAACACGGTCCTCTATTTCGACGGCCAGGGCGCCTTGCTCGGCAAACACCGCAAGCTCGTGCCCACGATGTCGGAGCGACTGGTCTGGACTCCGGGCGATGGCAGCACGCTGCAGGCCTTCGAGACCGGTATCGGCCGGCTCGGTGGGCTGACCTGCTGGGAGAACTACATGCCGCTCGCCCGCTTCGCCCTCTACGCCTGGGGTACCCAGATATACTCCGCCCCCACCTGGGACAGCAGCCAGAGCTGGCTCGAGTCGATGAACCACATCGCCTTCGAGGGCGGCTGCTTCGTCATCGGCTGCTGCCAGGTCGTCCACGCCAACGACATCCCCGACAAGTACGCCTTCAAGAGCGCCCTGGTCGAGGCCCGCGGTGAGTGGGTTAACGCCGGCAACAGCGTCATCACCTCGCCGCGACAGGTCCTCGCCGGCCCGGTGGCAAACAAGCAAGAGACCCTCTACGCCGACCTCGACCTCTCCCGTCTGGCGCTGACCAAGGCGATGCTCGACACGGCGGGTCACTACGCCCGGCCCGACGTCTTCGACCTCACCGTCAACCGCTCGCCCCGGCCGATGCTACGCAGCATCTTCGAGACACCTGAGCGTCAGGACTAGCCGGTGGCCGTGGTCTGGTTGCTGGAGTGGGACGGCATCACGCCGGAGCAGTACGACGAGCTGCGTCAGCGCACTGAGTGGGACACAAAGCTCCCGGACGGCCTCCAGCACCAGGTCGCCGCCTTCAGCGACAAAGCCCTCGTCATCACCCAGGTCTGGAAGTCGCCGGAGCATGTCCTGCGCTTCATGGAGGACCGGCTCCTCCCCGCCATCAACGCCATGGGCATCCGCAGTATGCCCCGCGTCGACCAATATCCGGTGCACTCCATCCTCACGCCCGACGCTTGAAGCCCGGCGCCGTTTCACAAAACTGAAACGCCCCGGAGCGCCCTCCCGGGAGCACAATAGGATCAGTTCTTAGTGCTCTCGGAGGGAAAAATGAACGACGCTTTCAGGAAGGCTGCCCATCGCGCTTCGATTCTCGTGGGTTCGCCCCTCGCCTTCACAATCGCTGTTCTGCTGGTCGTGGTCTGGGCGGCGACTGGGCCTGTCCTCGGCTTCACGAACACCTGGCAATTGGCGATCAATACCTGCACCACCATCGTCACCGTCCTCATGGTCTTCCTGATCCAGAACACGCAGAACCGAGATAGCCGCGCCCTGCACATGAAGCTGGATGAGCTGATCATCTACACGCAGGGCGCTGACAACGAGATGGTGGAGCTGGAGAACCTCAGTGAGGAGCAGCTGGACCACCTGGAGCAGCGCTTCCACCAGCTCGCGAAGGTCCTGGGCAAGAACGGCAACATTAACACCAACGCCAGCAAGGCAACGACGCCCCGGGCGCGACGGGGCTCTCGCACCGCCAGGAGCCGTTAGACGTTAAGCGCGAACTGGAAGCGGCCCGTCTTCGTGCCGCCCGATTCGCTCATCTCCATGACCAGCGATTCGTCGAAGATGCCATCGCGGGCGTTCTGACTCTCTCCCGGGAAGTAGAGCTGCGTGGTCAGCACCGGACGGTTCGGTGCCTGCACCTTGACGTGGATGTGACGCGTGCGGCCCGTGTAGACGCCCGGCATGATCGTCTCCAGCCGGTAGCGTCCCGCCGAGTCCGTGAACTGGTGGCCCCTCAGGCGGTAACCCACGTTGTCGTACTCACCAGCGTCGTCGGTGTGCCAGAAGTCGACCAGCACCCCGGCGATCGGTCTGCAGCTCGTATCGACGCCGCAGGCGGGCGTAGGCTGCAGCTGCGCCGCGCCTCCGCCGGATGAGGTCGGCTGAGTTGTCGGTACACGCGGTGCTTCAGTCACACCCGGCCCAGCGGCGTCGCTCCCGGGCTGGTCGTCTTTATCGCTGCCGCACGCCGCCAGCAACAACGAGGCGAACAGCGGCGGCAGCAGCGCGAGGAATCGACGGCGCGTCAGGCTCATGGCATCCAGTATCACCTTACCGCGCGCCGCAATTGTTAAACGCTGCCCTTGTTAAACGCAGCTCTCGATGCTAAATCGCAGCCAATCGGCCGCACTTCCGTAGATTCGCAGGCACTGCTATTCTGGTGGACACCATGAACCCCATACCTTCGGAGAACAGGCGAAGCCCCGGCTCATCACCGGGGCTGGTGATTAGCGACTAGCTAAGTCCCGCCCCGATGCATCGGGGCTCGTCCTCGTTTATTTCCGGAGGTCTTCATGAACCCGTGGTCCCTCTATTCTCCGTGTTCCTTCTGTTACCAGCGCTGGGGGGTGGTGCAGCGTGCCCTTTAAGCCCGTCCCCACCCGCGTCGATTACATCCAGATCGAGCACGCTATCCAGGCCTTCTGGGACGCCAACAACGTGCCGCTCAAGTACCGCCAGCGCAACCAGGCCTCCGAAAGGCGCTGGTCCTTCGTCGACGGGCCGATAACGGCCAACAACCCCATGGGCGTGCACCACGCCTGGGGCCGCGCCTACAAGGACCTCTACAACCGCTACCGCACTATGCAGGGCTACAAGCTGCGCTATCAGAACGGCTTCGACTGCCAGGGGCT
>CAZNHI010000175.1:0-5654 GCA_964572535.1 uncultured Dehalococcoidia bacterium | reverse complement strand
ACCGAACCTCGCTTGATCCTGCTGAATTCACGCTCGTTGCGCCTGGGCTCTATGTTTTTCGCCAGACGCAGGCTTCGCCGGCTTATCTGTGGTATTCCAGCTCCGAAGCCTGCTTTGACCTGGTGTCAGCCAGAGTAGTGACGACCGTTTGCGTTGATCAGACCGTGAGCTTCAATTGGGACGCGAGCGGTTGCTCAGCTCATGGAGGCGTTCTGGCTTGGGTCAACAGCCGTGATGGGCCTTAGCAGAGAGCTTCCTGAGTCGAGACCAGCTGCCTCCGACATTTGCCAGATCACCTCGCTTTCGCTAGATTGACCGCGGCGGGCTAGCTGGACCTCTCGTGATTCCCAGATTGCTGCTGTGTGCCGCTCTGATCGCTCCCCTTGGCGTCGCCTGCGTCGCCCCAGACCCAGAGGCCGTGCCCGGCACGCCCGGTGCGTCTCCCGGAGCTACCACCGTCAGCCGCGACGCCGACGTGTCCAGTACGCGCACGCCGCTGATCGCCGTGCCGTCCGGCACCGGCATCCTCGCCTTCAGCACCGGCTCCACTCTCTTCTCGCAGGACTGCCTGGACGAGATCGACGCGGCGCCGGCTCTTCCCACCCTGACTCCTACACCTGGGCTCTCACCCACGCCCCCGCCGGCCCCAACCAGCACGCCGGTGCCAACCGCCACGCCCGGCCCGCCCCCCATCGCGACGACAACTCCCTTCCCGCGCGAGGCCTACGTACCTATCGCCCTGAAGGAGGACCGGGGTTTCAAAGCAGCCCTGATGGAGATACTCGGCGACGAGGCCGACTCCTACGCCTTCATCATCAAAGACCTCGAAAGCGGCCGCGGCGCCCAGCACAACGTCGACCATGTCTTCTACGCGGCCAGCGTTTTCAAGCTCTTCGTTATGTATGAAGTATTCAACCAGCAGTCGCAGAACCGCGTGTCCTGGGACCACGAGCTTGTGGTTACGCCCTACTACGACTCCTTCAGCCTCCTGCCGCGGCGTACGGAGCTCTGCCAAGTGCTCAGCGTGGCAGAGGCCATGAACCACATGCTCTCGATCAGCGACAACACTGCCGCCGTGCTGCTCCAGGATCTCGTCGGGTCGGGCGCCGTCAACTCGTCGCTTGAGACACTGGGTATCAAGACTAGCGGGCTCTTCGAGGACAGCCTGCCGCTCACAGCTGAGGACGTAGCGCTGTTGCTGGAAGCGGTCGCCCGCGGCGCCACGGTCAGCCGCGACGCCTCCACTGACATGCTGCAGCTCATGAGCCGCGAGGAGCTGGATAACGGCCTCGAGGCCGGCATCCCGTCCGGTGAGAACGTCATCGTGGCGCACAAGACCGGCAACTGGAGCGACGCCACCCACGACGTCGGCGTGGTTTTCGCCCCATTCGGGCCCTATCTCTTCGTCGCGCTGTCAGACACCAACCACGAGACGCAACGGATCAAAGACCTCTCAACCGCCGCCTACGAGTACTTCAAGGACCATTGAGGAGTGGTGGGCGGTACAGGACTTGAACCTGTGATCTCTTCCGTGTGAAGGGTTCTTGGCAAATGCGGCTTAGACAGTTCCCTTCAGATTCAGCTCCAGATTCCTCGGCTCGCTGTTACGCGGTCACCATCCTTCTGCTGCATTGTCCACCAGGATGGGCAGCATTACAAAGGACGGACGTAGAGATCCGTAGGGGGCCATTTGGCGGTACGAGTTGCTGACATCCGGCACTGCACCGGCCTCGCGTCCGGTAGCTAGAGTCGGGTTAACCATCAATCGGGAGGAGGATGAGCAATGGCGGAGAAAGAGGAGCAGCCGGGCGCGGTCGCGCCGTTTCGGCGGCGGAGGAGCATCCAGGAGCTGCGTCAGGAGATGAACCGTCTCTGGGACGGCTTGAGCATGCCTGGCTTCCCCAGGCTGCGACCGTTCCTGGAAGAGCCGGTTTGGCCGGCCGTCGACGTCTTCGAGAATAACGGATTGCTGATCGTCAAAGCTGACGTGCCGGGCATGTCCGCGAAGGATATCGAAGTCAGCGTCACCGAAGACGGGATCATGATCTCCGGCGAACGATCGGAGGAGAAGGAAGTCAAGGAGAAGGACTATCACCGCAGCGAGCGCAGCTACGGTCGCTTCCTGCGGCAATTGCCGCTACCGGCCGGCGCCGACCGCGACAAGGCGGAAGCCGAGTTCAAGGACGGAGTACTTCAGATTACGTTCCCTCTGAAAGAAGCGGCAAAGCAGAAGAAGATCGAAGTGAAGTCGACCTGAGCTCACGATCGAAAGCTGACCGGCGGACCGGAGGCATGTTCAGGGCCATCCTGCATTCGGATGCGCCACACCCGGGAGGTAGAAATGATCTCGCTTCTTGCTACAGTTGACGGCTCGCCGGCTTCGCGGGCTGTTATCCCAGCATTGGAGAAGCTGGCCGCGGACCTTAGCGCCCGAGCCACGCTGTTGACGGTGGTGGAGCGGCCTAAAGGCACGCCCAGGCAACCATCGGTTCCCCAGACGCAGTCCAGTGGGAAATACGATGCGTCGGGGGGAGTGCCGACCCCCGTGATGCGTGAGTCACACGAGCCAGTCTGGGCCGAGAGCGGTGAGCAGGCTCTCGACCGCGCCATTGCCGAGGGACGCGACTTCCTCGAAACGGCTGCGAAGCCTCTGAGAGAGCGGGGACTCAAAGTCGAAACTGAGGTTGTTATCGACCACGATGTGGCGGGCGCAATCGTTGAGTTCGCGCGGAAGAAAAAGTTCGACATGATTGCCATGGCGACCCATGGGCGTGGCGGACTGACCGAGCTGGTTCAGGGTAGCGTGGCTTCAGCTGTGGTGAGGTCCGGTGTCGCACCAGTGTTATTGGTCCGACCGAGCAAAGCCAAGTAGCGGCAACACGCCGCACCGAGGCCGAGGCTCCCGGGCCCGTGAGCAACACGGTGAACAGCTCGCTCTCACCGCTAGCCGCCGGCTGAGGGGGCTCGGGGCTGCTGTCGCTGCCTGCTCAAGCTGAACCCGGGGTGGCGGCTATTGCCCGTCCCTAGGGATGGCCGTTGTGGAGGTACTCGACCAGCGAGCGCATCTCGGGAGACTCGCGGAGGTGGGACATGGCGCGCACCTCTAGCTGGCGTACTCGCTCCCGCGTCAGATGGAACTGTTTGCCGACTTCCTCAAGAGTGAGCGGCGCTTCGCCCCGCAATCCGAAGCGCAGCGTGATGATCTCGCGCTCCCGGGGCGGCAGGATCTGCAGCGCGGTCGAAAGGTCGTCGCGCAGAAGCTCCGCGGTGGCTTCTTCGAGAGGGGTGGCGGCCACTGTCTCGATCACGTCTTCCAGTGTGCCGTCGCCCTCCTGCGATAGGGGCCGCTCCAGTGACATGGGTTCGCGGCGAAGAGCGTCCTGAATCTGTTCGATGGCCACAACGGAGACGCCCATTTGTTCCGCAAGCTCGGCATTTGTCGGCTCGCGGCTGAGTTGAACGATCAGCGAATCGAGCGCTTTACGGTACTTGTTCACGTTTTCGATGACGTGGACAGGCAGGCGCACCGTGCGGGCCTGGTCGGCGATAGCCCGTGACATCGCCTGACGGATCCACCAGGTTGCGTAGGTGCTGAATTTGAAGCCGCGCCTGTAGTCGAACTTCTCGACGCCTCGAATGAGGCCAATGTTGCCTTCCTGAACCAGATCGAGCAGAGAGAGGCCTCGATTCTGGTAGCGCTTGGCAACCGATATCACCAGGCGAAGGTTGGCGCGCAGCATGTGGTCGGTGGCGCGGCCCGCTTCGCGCTCAGCGTTACGCAGTCGCTCGGCCAGCGCCTCGACTGCCGCCGTATCCTCCGGTCCCACATCGAGCTGCTCCGACGAGACCAAGCGGCTGCCGACCGACAGCACCCAGAGGTCCTCGACGACCTGCCGGCCAGAGGTGCCGACAACGTCGGCGATCGCCTCGGCGAGCTCGGTGTCGATTTGCTTTTCGATGGCCCGCTGCAGCGACGGTGCGAAGAGCAGGTCTGAGTAAGAGGCCCCCTCACTGCCAAGGACGAGACGAAACCTGCCGAGGATGCGTCGCAGCTGCGAGACCAGGTAACCAGCCAGCGCCACGTAGGACAGCGTGCGGCCATTGGCGGTGAGCTCCCGCTGAAGCCGGGCGAGAAGACGACCGTTCTCGATTTCGATCGCGAGCGCAACTTCCTGCGGAGCTGTCAGGAGACGGGTGGTGCCGATCTCTTGTAGATACTGCTGGACCGGTCCGGGCAGCAGTTGCTCCTGCTCCGGCGAGAGCGACTCCTCTTCTTCCTCCCCGAACTCTGGGTCAGCCATTGATCCTCCCCTGTCGATCTGGTGCGCCGGCTTCGAGCCCGTTAATCGGGCCCGGAATCCTCCAGCGATGCCGCACCTATCGTATCGAAAACGCCAGAGGGGCCAGCGGTTTCCAGGAGCCCGAAATCTCTGAGGCCGTTGAGTAGCTTTTGGTTGGACGCGTAGTGGAACCCGACCAGCGCCACAGCGACTGTAAGGCTGAAACGCGCTAGCTCCGGATCAGACTGCTCATGGGCCAGCCGCACGATGTGCTCGCGCTGACTTTCCACGATCTCGCGGATCTGTGCGTTGCCTTGTTCCGCGCCGGCGAGGATCGCCTGTGCGTCGTGGAGCCAGGCCCAGAAGCTTGAGAGTTCCGTATTGAGGTCGAGTCCGTAAGCGACCGAAAACGCCTGAGGCATTGTCATTCTCCTCTGCACACTCATAGGTCTGCCGGCGGCAATCTGGGCCGCGAACCAGCCGCCGACTCGGGCGGTTGCTTCGATCAGTCTCCTCAATGCGGCGACGTGGGGTTAGTGCCAGAAGTCGGGAGAGCAGGTGCCGAATGGACTGTCGGCGCGCGGTGGTGAGGTGGTCCTGCGCTTCGGGTCGAACGGCAGAGCCGTCTAGCACTGGTGAGGAAGGCCGCCCGGGCCGCAGTCTTGCTCCGATACGCGAACGGGAGGGCGGCATGTCTCAAGTGACGGTCCTGATACCACTGGACGGTTCGAAGGCGGCGGAGCAGCCGATTGCGTTCATCGTCGCCCTCAAGCCCTTGGGAGAGCTGCGGGTGCGTCTGCTTTCAGTCTGCGAAGCGGGTGACAGCGAGGATGAGCTGCTCAAAGCGAGCGAGGCCTATCTAGACGAGGCGTGCGCCAGGACGGAGGCGAAGTACGGTGTGCCGGTACAGGGCATCTGCCGAACAGGCGTGCCGTATACGGAGGTGCTGGAAGAAGCGCTGCGCCCAGAGGTAAACCTGCTACTGTTGTCGACCCATGGGCGTTCGATGAGCGAGGACCCGGAGCGCATCGGCAGTGTGGCAGACAAGGTGATCCGCGGCGCGCCGTGCCCGGCGCTGGTCGTCGGGCCCCACGCGTCGGTGCCACTCCAGATCGAGACTATTACGGTGCCGTTGGACGGGTCGAGGCTGGCGGCCGAGTCTTTGCCGGTGGCAAAGCTGCTGGCCGAGCGCTTGGGCGCACGCATCCGGCTTGTCCAGGTCATCCAGGCGCCGGCGTCACTGGATCCGGATGCGGTAGGCAGCCTAGCGGCGGACGTTGTCGACTCGCAGGCACTGACGGCGTCGCTGTACCTTTCGGAGGCCAAGCTGGAGATGGAGACGTCTCAGCTGGTGGAGACGGAGGTATTGTACGG
>CAZNHI010000174.1:0-5670 GCA_964572535.1 uncultured Dehalococcoidia bacterium | reverse complement strand
AGGAGAGCATCCTGCGCCTGCTGAACATAGATAGCGTGACCGCGCAAGAGCGCTTCGGGCACATGCTGGAGGCATTCGAGTACGGGGCGCCCCCCCACGGCGGTATCGCCTGCGGCATCGACCGGACGGCGGCGCTGCTCGGCCAGGGTGATGACATCCGGGAATTCATCGCCTTCCCCAAGACGAAGAGCGCATCCGACCCCATGACCGGGGCGCCATCGCCGGCGGAACCGGCGGCGCTGGCGGTCCTTAAGATCAGCCTGGTCGCAGACTCCAACCATGACATCTGACCCGTACCGGTGATTGCTCCGCCGCTAGAGCCCACCTACGGCTACTCGCCTACGGCGGGATTCCTGCCGAAGGTATGACGCACAGGCCGCTCTACTTCGTTGTAAGGTGAAACCACGCTTTGCTAACAGTTGTGGTATTCACCGCCAGGCACCCTCGGATCGAATCTAAATCTGCTCAATTGCCGGGCCTGGCGGAGGCCCGTCTAATGGCCCATCTAATGAAACGCCGGCGAGCAGCTTCCGGGCGACGCGCGACTCCTGGCCGCGGCGCAGCGCCTCCGCCACCTTGTCAGCCGCCTCGCGCCTGCCCTCGGCCGTGACGTGGCTGTAGACCCGCGCCGTGATGCTGGCGTCCTTGTGGCCCAGCAGCTCCGCCAGGTGGACCAGGTCGACGCCGGCGCGCAGCGCGATCGTGCTGAAGGCGTGACGCAGGTCGTGCAGGTGCAGCTCCGGGAAGCCGGCCTTCTCGCGGATGCGCTGCCAGGCCCTGTCCAGGCCGTCGAGCGAAAGCGGTCCGTTGGGATCTGCCGGCCGGCGTCCGCTGCCCGCGGTGCGGGTGAAGACGAAGGCGCTCGGCGCCGCGGTGTCCGGCCTGTGGGCCTTGAGGAGCTCGCAGATGGCCGGTGGCAGCGGCAGGAGGCGCACACCCGACGGCGTCTTGCTGTCGCCCACCTGGAGCGACCCGGTGTCCAGGTCGAGGTCACGCCAGCGCAACCACAGGGTCTCCTTGCGGCGCAGGCCGGTGTACAGGATCAGTTCGACCGCCAGCCCGAGCCGGGCGCCGTGCGTCGCCTCGATGATCGCGGCCGCGTCCTCGGCGTTGATCACCGGCCGCTTCGCCGGCTTGTACGCCGGCCAATGTACGAAGGCGGCGGGGGACTGTGCCAGCTTGCGCATCCTCACCCCGTACTTGAGCGCGGCAGAGAACGCCTGGAACGCCTGGGCCTGTCCGGCAGGGCCGAGGCCGCGCTGGCGCAGCTCCGCCTTGAAGCGTTCGATATCGGCTGGCTCGAGCTCCACGAGCGGCTTGCGGCCGAGCAGGGGCTCGATGTGATTGACCACGCGGCGCTTGTACCCGGCGTACGACGCCGGCTTCAGCTCCGCCTCGATGGAGAGCAGCCAGTCGTCCAGGAGCTTGGCGACGGTGTAGGTCTTGGGCTGAGGGCGCCGGCCCTCGAGCAGGCCGGCCTTGAACCGGGTGCGCTCAATGTCGGCATCGCGCTCGCGTGCGTGGGGCCCGAGCCAGGCCTGCTTGGTGCGGCCCAGCGCGTCCTTGTAGTAGCAGACGGCGTAGTAGACGACGGCGCCGTCGCTCAGGGTGCGCCGGGCGATGCCGTTCTGCATCACCTGGCGCGGGCTGTCGCTCTTCTTGGTCATGCTGTCCTCCTCCTCATAGCGCCTGGACGCGGGCGGAGAGAATGATGCAACCGTTCGCCCGATCCTCGCGCCCAGGCGCACCCTGATCCTAGCCCTTTACGCTTCCGGTTCGTAGCTCCACTTGCAGTAGACGGCGCCGTTGCGGGCAGCGCAGTAGAAGCCACCAGGGATCTTCGAGGACGGCTTCGTCTTGGCGGCGCCGTGAGTGGGGCAGACCTCCGCCACTGTGGCGGAGGTCTTGCCGTTGCCGGCGAGCTTCCCGTTGCCGAGCCGCTGCAGGACCTCCACGGCCTGCGTGAGGTCGCCTGGGACGTCGGTGTCGACCGTGATCGTGACCCTCATTCCGGGCGCCTCGCGCGGTTGATCACTACCGTCGCATTGACCGGCCAGCCCATCGTCCAGTAGCGGAGCTCGGGGCCGATGTTCAGGTAGCGGTAATACGCCCGGGTCGTCCCGTACCGCTCCGAATAGCTAGCCGGCGCCTCCCTGATGTACCGCACCATCGCCTCGAAGGCGTCCGGATCGTTCTGGGCGCGCGTCGTGTACTCGTGGTCCTGCGTCCTGGCGAGAACCCAGCGTGCCTGGGCAATGAAGGCTTCGGGGTCGAACGTTCCCGTCGTCATCTAGTGAACCTCCTCGTCGTTGCAGAGCAACACGTCGCCGACCAAAGGACTGCCCATGATCCGCGTCGCCTCGGCGTTGACGACGAAGTCGGACCGCAACAGCCCTTCCTCGTTGCATACGAGGATCTGACCCCAGTACCGCCGCGACCGCGGGTACGCGATCTCGATGGAGCCGCCGACGAACGCCTGCAGCTCCTTGAGCTTGAAGCTCTCGCCGTTCTTCGGCGCGACAGCCTCCGTCGTGCCATCTGCCTTCATCCACTTAGCCATCGCTTCTCTCCTTCTCTTTAGGGGCCGCTCGATGGTCGTCCACCTGGACGCTGCCCGTCCGAAGACACCGCCGGCAACCGCCCTCCTTGCCCTCACAGAAAGGACAAGGTGCCCGACTCACGCGCGTCACAATCCCGTCCTCGTGGGTCCAGCCACCGTTTTCCCAGCTGATCAGCTCTCCGCAGACGCAGGTCACCTTGACCCGGCGATAGAGCAGCGCCTCCATCGACTCATGGCACGGCTCGCAAATCGTGGGCATGTCCTGGCGGGCATCGATTCGGCGATAGCAGCGCGCGCCTGGGGGGATCGGCCGTCCGCAGTCCCAACAGGGAATGTGGCTAACCGCTGGGTGGACCGACGTCGCGATGTAGCGAACGATGGCGTCGAAGTCGTGGCCCTTCGGCAGCGTGCTCCGGTCGACCAGGACCGCATGCGGCGCCGTGGGCGGCTTCACGTGCTCGTAGTGGGCGCGAAGGAAATGCCAGACCAAGGTGCCGCGGCAGGTCTGGCAGCGCACGCCGGCCTTGAGGCGGGTAGCGGCCGCGCCGACTGTATGCACTGTCATTTGAACGACCGTCCGCAATCGAGGCAGACGAAGCCGCGCCAGGTGTGGCATCTGCCATCTGTGTCTTCGACCAGGTCCTCCACCTCTTCGATGGACTCGCTGCCGCAGGCCGGGCACTCGACGCCGTCCTTGAGCCGGAGCTCGTTCCCTGAGACGCCTGGCGGGTAGTACGGGTTCACGACGCCAGCTCCTGGTCCCGGATGCAGAGCTGGTGCAGCAGCGAGTCGAGGGCGCCGTGACAGCGCGGGCAGGTCGGCTGCACCTTGAACGCCAGGGCGCCGCTGACAGCCTTGAAGACCCAGCTGGCCTGCGTGGCGGGGCGTAGGAGCGGGCGGGTCGCGGCCTTCACGACGTCACCGCCACGAGCGCCAGGGCGATCATCCCTTTGCACAGGGCGCCTCTGAAGCGGTGGTCAGGGCAGCCGCAGCCCGTGGCTGTCGTGCCGTACCGCTCGATGTGGGACTGGCCGCGGGTCTGCGCGACGCCAAGTGCCCGATTGAGCCGGCCGCGGTCGATGCCCTCGACCTGCTTCGCTGCGTTGTACGCCGTGAACAAGGTGCTCTTGTCTCCGCGCGGTTTGGTGGGCCGCGCCTGGGTCTCCATCATGGGGAACCTCCTGTCTCAGGCTCCCTCCTGAGTCTGTAATTGTAGGTTAATTATAGCAAAATAAGCGCTCGCAGGCAAATGGGTCTGTGGCGACATACCGAGGTTCACCGCTAACCCAGCGCCGACTTCGTGCTAAATTGGCGCCAACACGGAGGAGGTCAAATTGCCTGAGCTACCCCGCCTACGGGCACTGAGGGATGCCGCGCTTCTGACACAGGACGAGCTGGCCGAGAAGGCGAAGGTCGCGGTATCGACCCTCCGCCGGATCGAGGCCGGTCACCCCGCTCGCATCAAGACAGTGCGGCTGCTGGCCGCGGCCCTGGAGGTCAAGCCCCAAGATCTGATCAGAGAACCCTAGGTCCTGCGGAGGATAGGTTCGGAGGTCCTATGAATGTTCGCCCGACCGTGTTCGTCAGCTCGACGATCCGTGATCTGCGTGACCTTCGCGGCGCGATCAAGTTCTGGCTCGAAGAGATGGGCTTCGAGGTTCAACTTAGCGAATACACAGACTTCGACCGGAAGCCGGAAGCCGGTGCGCTCGAAGCCTGCTTCCAAAGAATTCGCGAGTGCGACTACTACCTCCTACTCATCGGCGAGAACGTCGGCACGTGGTTCAACGAGCCGGAGCGGATAAGCGTTACTCGCCAGGAATATCGGGTCGCACGCGCCAGCTTCGAGGAAACCAGGAGACCGAAGATTATCTCGCTCGTGCGGGACAACGTGCTCACCGTGCTCAGGGAGCGTCGCACGGCTCGCTCTCGCGCAATGACCCGCTCGACGCTTGAAGACCCGGAAGCCATTAGGCTTCGTCTCAGAGGTCCGGTGGGACGACGAAGTGAGCCAGGAGGCAGCGGGAGCCGAGGCGTTTCCGACCTCGAACTACCTCGTCGAGATCAAGGACCTCCGCGACATTGCCGACGTGCTCAAGATCACGATGAGGCTCAAAGAGCCGCTGGCCCGCATTGCCGTGACGGAAACCGTGAGAGAAGAACTCGAAGACCTGCGGGAGTGGGTGAAGCAGCGCGCCCGCGTTTAGCTCGCTGTGACAGGCCGGTTTCAGGGATGCGAGCTAACGCCCTTACCATTTGCCTGAATGAGCGACCACGGCAGCATCTCGGGGGCTGAGCTCGTGCTCCTGATCGAAGCGCTCGACAGCTTCATCGGGTCGCCCGAGGACGCGATGCACGCTCGGAGTCGTGAGGATCGCGACAGGCTTCTGCCCTACAGCCAACTTCGCCGGCGCCTCAAGGACGCTGTGCACATGTCGTTCTACTCACGGGCCGACGGATGGCTCGACGACGAATTGAGTCGAGAGAGGATCGCCCTTACCGACAAGCTCCACAGCAGGCTGGTTGCATTCTTGCTAGACCCGAAGGCGAACCGGCGCAGTGTCAAAGAAGGCTTTGTGACCGCTGTACAGGAGCTGCGCGAGGTGCGTCAGTCAACGCCGCGGCCGCTCAGTTAGCCTTCGACGGCCTGACACTATCAAACGATCGTGTCAGACCAAGCCTCAAGGTAAGGGCGCGATTGGCCTCGGTCCATTAGCCGTCCCGTTCAACCTCAGTCAGTTGAAGTGCTTCACCAGATAGTCCATCGCTGCCTGTTCCACATCAACGGGGCCAGTCCATGCTCCGTCGCGATAAAGTTCGACCTTATGCGACCCGCCGGATTCGTTTCGACCGGTTACGCGGTAAAACAGAACGTCTTTGAACCGGAGGTTGAATTCATCATCAGTCGGGTTCATGACGGGGGTGTGCCTCCGACAGATTGAATCTCTTTTCGATATTATACCGCCAACCAGCGTAACCATTCACTTACAAAGGGACACCGTTGGCGACGACCGCCCGACCTGCATCACGTTCTAAAAGCTGGTGCCACTATCGCGGGATCGTGAAGGGTCCTCACGACAGCGGCGCCGTCCTCCGCGCACCGTCACGTG
>CAZNHI010000173.1:0-5677 GCA_964572535.1 uncultured Dehalococcoidia bacterium | reverse complement strand
CGCCAGGGTGACGACCAGGACGCGGTCGGCGTTGGCGGAGGCGGCGCCGTCGCCGGAGCCCTCGATGGGCTGGCTGCCCGAGTTGCAGCCGACGCCGAGGGCCGCGACCAGGAGTAAGGCGATTACGCGTCGGTCAGGGCACAAGGCTGGTTATGTTGGTGACGTCTTCGAGGCGCCAGAGACGGTCGAGGAGGGCCTGCGCGGGGGCGTCGCCGAGGGTGGGCGTCACGAGGGTGAGGAACTTGCCGGTCAGGCGCTGATCGCTGAGGGGGTTTTGCGGCGAACCGGTGGCGTGCTCGACGGTGTGCTCGAGGACGCTGCCGTCTTTCAGAGTCAGGCGCAGGGTCACCTGATCCTCGGCCTTCGAGGAGTCGATGGTGAACTTGACCTTGCGGCGGAGCGACGTGAGCAGCGGGTCCTTGACCCTGGCGTCGGTGAACTGGGCGGGGTAGGCGGCGCCGTCCACGAGGCCGACGGAGATGCAGTGGGCGCAGCTGAACTTGCCGGCGAGGCCGACGTCCGGCTCCATGCGTCCCATGAGCTCGGGGACCAGCGGGTGCACGACGGCCTCGATGCCCTTGACGGCGGTGGGGTCGAAGCCGGGGCGGGCGTTGAGGGCGATGGCGGCGTCGATGGCGGCGTGGCTGACGACGCCGCAGGAGTAGGGCTTGAGGCCGTTGTTGAAGATCTCCCAGCGTGTGCCGAGGCCTTCGGTGAGGCGCGAGAGGTCGTGTTCGGTCGACATAACGGCGAGGACGCCGCGACGGCCTTCGAGGATCTCGGGAGCGGCGGTGAAGCCCTTCTGGGCCAGCAGGGCGGCGTTGAGACCGGCCTGGGCGGCGCGTCCGGGGTGCATTGCCTTGGTCATGGTGCCGAAGGCTTCGCGGACGCCGGCTGCCTGGGTGCCGGCGATGCCCAGGGCGCAGACGGTCTGGTCGACGTTGAGGCCGAGGATTTTGGCGGCAGCGATGGCGCCGCCGAAGACGCCCATGGTGCCGGTGATGTGCCAGCCGGCGTCGTAGTGCCAGGGGTAGACGGAGAGGCAGACGCGGCAGCAGACCTCTACGCCGAGCGCGACAGCGGCGATGAGGTCCTGGCCGGAGGCGCCGGACTCCTCGGCGAGGGCGTAGGCGGCGGGCAGGGTGGGCGCGGTGGGATGGACGACGGTGGGGAAGTGGGTGTCGTCGTAGTCCTCAAGGTGGGCGGTGTAGCCGTTGGCGAGGGCGGCGTTGGCCAGGGTGGTCTTGAAGCCGGCGCCCCAGACGCTGGCGCGCGGGTTGCCGCCTTCCTCCTTGAACAGGCTGATCAGGTGCTGCAGGGAGGGGTCGCGGGCGGAGTAGAGGCCGACGGCGAGGACGTTGATGATGTCGCGCTTGGCCTCGTGGACGACGGCGGCAGGCAGGTCTTTGTACTGCGTGCGGACGGCGAACTCGGCGATGTCGCGTGTGGCGCCCACAGGGCCTCCTTGGGGGTGTGAGGGCGGGGGAGGTTACAGAAGCATGGTACGAGGGAAGGAGGGGCAGAGGGAACAAGTGAGGGAGAACCCGAGGGAGACAGCCCTGGACACTGCGGAGCGGCGTCCGTTTGACACGCAGACTCGGCGGCGACAAGATCGCGGCACTGTGACAAGTGAACGAATCCAGCGCAGAATCGAGGGCCTGCTCGATCAGGCTGAAGAAGCGGCGGACCGTCAGGATTGGCAAACCTCCGCCGATCGAGCCCGCGAAGCCATCGCACTCGATGCCGATAACGCGGATGCGGCTGCGCTTCTCGCCGCAGCTGAACGCATGGTTGGGGCACCGTCAGACACGACGGCATCGGCGGCTGCTTCTGCGCCCTCCGCCTCTGCTCCCCCTCAACCAACCTCCTTCGCGGACGGCCGCTACGAGGTCAGGCGCTTCCTGGGCGAGGGCGGCAAGAAAAAGGTCTACCTGGCCCACGATGCCAGACTCGACCGTGACGTCGCCTTCGGCTTGATCAAGACCGAGGGGCTGGACGGCGCCGGACGCGAGCGGATCACTCGCGAGGCGCAGGCCATGGGCCGCCTGGGCACCCATCCTCACATCGTCTCCGTCTTTGACTTCGGCGACGAGGGCGAGCACCCCTTCATCGTCACTGAGCTGGTCACCGGAGGCGACATCGAGGGCATGCTCACGAAGGCGGCGGAGCACAGGCTGGCAATCGACGAAGCGCTGCGGCTGGCGGACGAGGTTTGTCAGGGACTGGCCTTCCTACATGGCGAGGGCATCGTGCACCGCGACCTCAAGCCCGGCAACGTCATGGTCACAGCCGACGGCCGCGCCAAGATCACCGACTTCGGCCTGGCGATAGACGCGGACAAGAGCCGTCAAACCCAGGCTGGCATGATGGTCGGCACTCCGAACTACATGCCGCCGGAGCAGGCGGTGGGCGGCAAGGTCACGCCCAGAAGTGACCTCTACAGCCTCGGCGCCATGCTCTACGAGATGGTCTGCGGCCAGCCGCCCTTCGTCGGCGACGACTTCGTTGCGGTGGTCACGCAGCACCTCAACAGGCAGCCGGTGTCCCCGACCTGGCACCGGCGCGACTGCCCGCCGGCGCTGGAGACGCTGATCCTGCGGTTGCTGGCGAAGGACCCGGAGAAGCGTCCGGCGAGTGCCACCGAGGTGCGAGAGGCACTGCAGGCAATCGGGTCCTTCCTGGAAGGAGGCAATCTGGCAGCTAGCCAGAGCGTGACCAAGACGGAGCCTGCATCGGGAGCCGACCCCCTGTACCGCACCGTGTTCGTGGGACGGGAGGCTGAGCTGAAGCAGCTGCAGGCTGCCTTCGACGCGGCGATGTCGGGCCAGGGCGGCCTCGTCATGGTGGTGGGCGAGCCGGGCATCGGCAAGACGGCGCTGTGCGAGCAGCTCGCCACCTACGTCAGCATTCGCGGCGGCCGCACGCTGCTGGGCCACTGCTACGAGGAAGGGTCGTTGTCCCTGCCCTACCTTGCGTTCGTCGAGGCGATGCGTACCTACGTCCTGGCGCGCGACCCCGACGGACTCAAGTCCGACCTCGGTACCGGCGCTGCCGATGTGGCGCGCATCGTCTCGGAGGTACGCGACCGCGTCCCCGTCGAGCTTAGGGACGCCTCCGACCCGGAGGACGACCGCTGGCGGCTACTGCAGTCCGTTACTTCTTTCCTGCGCAACGCAGCCTCCGTGCAGGCCCTGGTCATCGTGCTGGAGGACCTGCATTGGGCCGACCGCGGCACGCTGGACCTGCTGCAGCACGTCGCGCGCAACCTGCAGGGCGCCCGACTCGTAATCGTGGGCACCTACCGCGACGTAGAGGTAGACAGATCGCATCCGCTCTCAGGCGCCGTCGCCGAGTTGCGACGCTCCGGTAGCTTCCTGCGTGTACCCCTGCGCGGCCTCACGGTCGACGAGGTGCACCGCATGTACGAGACACTCAGAGGTAATAACGTCTCGTGGGCGCAGGCCGAGGCCGTTCATCGCCAGACTGAGGGGAATCCACTCTTCATCCAGGAGTTTCTCCGCTACATGGTGGAAGAAGGCTACGTCGTCCGCGAGAGCGGCCGCTGGGTACCTGCGGCAGGCACCGTTCCGGGAACCGCCCTGCCGGAAGGCCTGCGCGACGTGATCGGCAAGCGGCTGTCGCGTCTGAGCGAGCAGTGCAATCGCCTCCTTTCTATCGCCGCGGTCATTGGCCGCGACTTCGACCTTGTGACGCTCAGAGGCGTCGCCAACCTCAGCGAGGACGACCTGCTAACGGGCATCGAAGAAGCAGTACGGGTTGGCGTTCTCGAGGAGCGCTCAGTACCCGGCGCGCTGCGTTACCGCTTCGCGCACGCCTTTTTCAGGACGGCGCTGTACGAGGAGATGATCGCGGCGCGGCGCCTGCGCCTGCACCAGGAGGTAGCAAGGGCGCTCGAAGCTCAGTACGCCTCGCGGCGCGAGGAGCACGCCGCCGAGCTGGCAGACCACTTCGGCCAGTCGACCGACCGTGCTGACCTCTCGAAAGCAGTGGAGTATAGCGAGCTGGCTGCGAAGCGCGCGATGAGCGTGTTTGCGTATGCAGAGGCGGAGAACCAGCTGCAGCGCTGCCTCGCGGTACAGGAAGTGCTCGACCCCGACGACACGGCGCGACGCTGCGACCTGCTTCTAGCCCTGGGCGACGCAATGCTACCTCAGGAAGACCCGGGACGAATTGCCGGCGCGGTCGCGAATGAAGCCTTCGGGCTGGCCGAAGCTGCGAGCGACTCCCAGCGCGCTGCGAACGCCGCGCTTCTTGCACTCGAATCTTTACTTCGGGCGGATTGGCGGATTGGGCTCCGCCGAGACGATGAGGCTCAAGCCTGGACAGTGCGTGCGGACCTTCACGCTCAGCCTGGGACGGCGCAGCGCGTCCACGCCGACATCTACCAGGGGCGGTTCACACTAGCCGACCAGGGGCCGGCAGCCGCCCACGTCTATTATCGACGAGCGGTCGATGGTGCCCTCGCGCTCGGCGACCATGGGCTTGTGTTCGCGGCGACAGGCATGGCGCTCATGTTCTTGAATGCATTACGGGACCGCGAGCTTTTGGAGCGATTGGCGCGCGAAGTACGAGACCGCCCACGCGAGGGTGTCCGTAGCAACGACCTGGGGCTGTGCCTCGAGCAAATAGGGTTCGTCCTGCTTCGCTGCGGCGATCGCGAGGGGGCCGTACAGGTCTGGCGGGAGTCTGCCGAACTAGCAGAGCGGACCCGCGACGCGTCGCTCACTATCCGAGCCATGGTTCGTCCGGCGACCTTCATGTTCATAGATGGGAAGGTGGAAGAAGCGCTCGCCTTGTGCGAAGCGGCGACCGCCCGGGCATTGGAACTCGGCATCGCAGCACCCCTCGAGACGAGCGTGCTCCTTTTCTATCTCGGACGCGAAACCAGTCAGGTCCTGGAAGCTCTTGAGGGTCTCACAACCCGAACAGCCCAGGCAGAGAAAGCGTTGCTCCTGGCCTACCTCGGGCGCCATGAGGAGGCGCATGTCATCCGCGAGCAGTTCGGTGCCCTCGGCTCAGAGGCAGATGAGACCTCAACTCACATACTGACGAAGTTACTTGAGGTGGCTATCCTCGGCGCTGACGCATTGACTGTGAAGGCCCTTTCGCCCCGGTTGGCACCGCTTGCCAACCGGCTTACTGCCCAATCTTCACACGTGCACCTCGCAAGTATGGCCCGGCGCCTCGGCGAGGCTGCCGTACTCCTTAACGAGCCAGATGAGGCCCGCTCTTACTACGCCCAAGCCCTCGAAGTCTGCGAGAAAGTGCGCTTCCGTCCCGAGATCGCCCTGATCCGCCTCGACCTGGCCGAGCTGCTGCTCAAGCACTACCCAGAGGAGCACGACGCTGCCATCGACCACCTGGACTTCGCCATCGCCGAGCTGCGCGAGATGAAGATGCAGCCGGCGCTGGAGCGGGCGCTACGGCACCGAGGGCTGCTGAAGGCGTAGGGGCGAGGGCCGTGCAGGTCTGAAGAACCTGCAGCTACGTCCTGGGGCCTCAGCCGGCGTTGATGGCTTTGCGGAGGTTTTGGGTGAAGTCGCTGACGAAGGCGTCTGATTTGCGCTTGATCAGGGGCTGACCCAGCTCCGCGAGGCGGCCGGCGAAGTTGACGTCGGCGATGATCTCGATCTCGGTCTGGGTGGGCGTGATCTCG
>CAZNHI010000172.1:0-5684 GCA_964572535.1 uncultured Dehalococcoidia bacterium | reverse complement strand
CATGCAGCTCGCAGAAACCCTTGGCATCACCGCTGAAGAGGTCTGGCCCCGCATTGTCGACACCGACAGTGTCGGCTTCAACTTCTTCACCGCCGGTAGCCGCACCGCCTTCGCTGGTGGCTGGGCCGCTTACGAACTTGGCATGGAGATTCGCCGCCAGATGACGACCCGTGCCGCCAAGATCTGGGAATGCAAAGAAGACGAAGTCTCTTACGAAGACGGCGCCCTCAGCGGCCCCAAGGACTCTGAAGGCAAGGAACGCCACCTCACATTCAAGGAGCTTGCCGGCCAGCTCAACCGCACCGGCGGCCTCATCGATGTCTCCGTCAACATCAACAAGTCCTCGGTTGGGCCCGCTTTCGCAGGCCACATCGCCGACGTTGAAGTTGATCGCGAGACCGGCAAGGTTCAGGTCATTCGCTACACCGCCACCCAGGACGTCGGTACCGCGATTCACCCGAGCTACGTCGAGGGTCAAATCCAGGGCGGCGTCGCCCAGGGCATTGGCATGGCCCTCACCGAGGAGTACCACTACGGCAGCGACGGCCGCATGCAAAACTCGACTTACCTCGACTACCGCATGCCCACCGCCCTCGACCTGCCGATGATCGAAACCGTGCTCGTCGAAGTGCCGAACCCCGGCCACCCCTACGGTGTCCGCGGCGTCGGCGAGGTCTGCATCGTCCCGCCGCTGGCGGCAATCCAGGGCGCCATCGCCGAAGCCATCGGCATCCGCTTCAACAACCTGCCGATTCAGCCCCAGGACATCATCGACGCCCTCTACGACGACTAAGCGCTCCTCCGGGAGCTGGCAACACACATCAAGCGGGGAAGTGGCCTGACCACTTCCCCGCTTGTGTTTAACTGGAGACCCCACGAGGGCAGCACACGAAGCGTAGGAGAAACCGTGGTCACCGTCTTCATCCCCACAGCCTTCCGCAAGTTCAGCGGCGGCCGCGAGCAGATACAGGTGCCGGGTGGCTCCAGCCTGCGACGCGTAGTCGACGCGCTTGACGCGGAGTGTCCGGGGATCAAGCAGCAAATGACGTTCGAGGGCGGCATCCACCCCGGCCTGGCGATTTTCGTCAACGACGAGCAGATCTCGCAAGGCCTGATCGAGCAAGTCCCGGACGACGCAACCCTCCGCATCCTCCCCGCCATGGGCGGCGGTTCACCGGCATGACGGCACGGCGCTGCCGCCGCAGGTAAAGGGGGCAACGCAATTCCAGGCTCGTTGACCTCACAACGACCGACCGGGAATGGGTAGAGAGTGTTGGGAAGATTCGGCGTGAGCCTGGTGCCTGCTCTCACCCTGACTGTCCTCGTTATCGCCACGGCCTACGAGCTGGCGTTCGCTCTGGGAGCGCTGGAGATAGGCAACCTGCCCGGGGAAGGTCCCAGGGGATGCGGCTTGGCTGTACTGGCCGGCGTCCTGGGGATGACGGTAGGCGCGGTGCTGGCCGCGACGTACGCAGCCCGTCCCGAGCAAGCCGGCGCATTGGCAGCGCTTCTGGCACCCGCGTCGGCCGTATTCATAGCGGCCCGCTTTTACACATACGATCCCTACTACGCGCCGACGCTGCGCCGCATATCTGAAGGCGGCGTAATCTCAGACACTTGGATCTATGGCCTCGTTGGATTAACGCTGCTGGCCACAGCACTTGCCAAGTTCCGGCCTGCCGGCGGCTTTGCGCTCTCGAGCTTTGTCATCGTGCTCTGCATCATCACTCCATTGGGGGAGAGTGCAGGGCACTGACAGTTCAACCTGCAAGCGAGGCCATCACATTTGGAGCACGTTGCCCGCCGCCGCCTTACACACCGATAATTCACTCATCATGCCCGCGACACGCTGTCTCTGGTGCACCGACCCGCCGTTCCAGGAAGTTGCCGTCCTGCGCTGGCGCGGCGCCAACCCTGACGCCACTGACGACAAGGAGCGCCTCACCGTGGACCTCTGTCGCAAGCACCTCGAGCGCCTGCGCAAGGCCGGCACGAAGGGCCGCGAGAACAAGGGCTGGAGCTACAAGGAAGGCTGGTGGTAATGACCACCAGGGCGTTGGCCGAGGACCAGGCATGAGCGAAGTGACCCCACAGGCACCCGAAAAGACACAGAATCTGCCCTTCGAGCTGCAGGACGGAGAGAGCATCCTGCAGCTCTGCCGCCGCCACTGGATCTACCTCTGGCCGACGATCGTGATCATGGCCATCGCCACGCTGGTGCCCGTCATCCTGGGCGCCATCCTGATCAACAAGGCCAACCTCGATGGGACGGCCGCGAAGATCGTCTGGGTAATCCTCGCCCTCTACGTCGCTTACTGGGCGATCCGTATGTTTCTGAACTGGTACCGCTACAACAACGACATCTGGGTGATCACCAACCAGCGCGTCATCGACAGCACCAAGCGCCATCCCTTCTCCCTGCGCATCTCCACGGCGGACCTGGTGAACATCCAGGATATGTCCGTGGTTCGCAGCGGGATTCTCAAGACGATGCTGGACTACGGCGACATCGTCTGCCAGACGGCAGCGGAGCATCAGGACTTTCGGCTCAGCGGCATACCGGACCCGCGCGCCACCCAGGCACTGGTCGACCGCGAGCGCGACCGTGAGCGACTTCGCATCCGCTAGCTAAATTTCCGGTTCAACAGGTGTAACGCGGCCCTCGCAAGGGCGTTTGAGTAATTGCTACAAGGATGTAGCCACATAGTCCAGGGATCGGACATTGGATAGCCGGGTGGCTTCGATCCGACACCTGAACTTGGTTGCCAGCGGGTGACGGGGAGCATAATGGCAAAACCGACCGGCCTGCCTCCTTCCTAAAGGAAGACGGCAGGTTCTTTGTTTCTCGCGACAGGTCCGCGGGTGGGAAGTAGTTTTGCCAGCAAACATGCGCGTCATCATCTCGCGGGCGTTGCTACCAATCACAGGCTACTGGTGCCTGCTGCTCGCGCTTTCCGTCCAGTCCAACTCGCCGAATGCTTATGCAGGCTTCCTCCTCCCCGCTATCGTGCTCGCGGGCCTTCCGGTGGTCATCCTGGTATCGATCATCCTCTTCCGGGATGCACACGCCAGCGGCAGCCTGCTTGCCATGCGTGACGATCTAACCGGTGTCGGCAACCGCCGGGCGTTCGTCACGCACTCTCAAGCACTCATCCGCAAGGCCAAGCCCGGTGCCCTGGGCCTGATCTTGCTGGATGTTGACGGTCTCAAGCAGCTCAACGACGGCTGTGGTCACCAGGCAGGCGACGAGCTCCTGGAGCTGGTCTCCCATCACATCGAGGCGAGGGGTACCAAGCTCTACCGCATCGGTGGCGACGAATTCGCCATCCTCATCGACCGCGCCACCGGCCAGCACATGACCAGCCTCATGCAGGCGCTGGATCCGTTCATCGCCACGTTCGAAAGCTGTGGCCACGCCCACGAGGTGCGCGTGTCATTCGGTTCGACGTCCAACCGCGAGAACGAGAAGTTCCAGGACCTCTTCCGTCGCGCCGACGACAGCCTGATCCAGCACAAGCGCCAGCTCTACAGCCAGGGCCGCCACAACGACCGCCGCGGACCCCTCGAAGTGGAACCGGAGGCGGAGGCGGAGGCAGATCCCGGCGAGGAACAGAACAGCTCGCTTCGCCACGGCCTCAAGCTTCTGGGCTGACCTTCGGCTCCGCTGCTCCTCTACCACGACCTCTGCCCCGAGAACGCCGCGTTGAAGCTGGCGGCTCGTCCGGCGCCAGTACCTGCTCGCCGGGGTTCGGGCCCAGCAAGAGCTCCCGATTCTGCATCAGGTAGTCCAGACCCACGCGGCCGGCCGCGGTGAGCGGCAGCGCCAGCAGCACGCCCGTGATGCCCAGCAGCTCAGCCCCGGCCAGCACCGCGATCAGCACGATGACCGGCGGCAGGTTGAGCGTGCGCCCGTAGACGCGCGGCACCAGGATCCTGTCCTCGAACTGCTGATAGGCCACGAAGGCCACCAGCACTACCAGCGCCAGCGTCGATGACTCCTGCAGCGCAGCGGCTACTGGCGGGACGATCGCGATCAGGGCGCCGATCAGAGGGATGATGTCGGCGAACCCGGCAAGCACCGCGAAGGCAAGCGCGTTCGGTACGCCGACGGATCGCAGCAGGACGAAGGTGAAGATGCCGATGCTGAGCGACGTGATTGCCTGCCCGCGCAGGTAGCCACCGACGACGCGGGTCAGGGCATCGAAGAGGAGGTTGGCGTCCTTCTTGCGCTCGCCGGGGATGAACTGGCTGACGAAGCTGCCTAGCCGCGGCGTATCGGCCAGCAGATAGGCCGTTATCACGACGATCGTGATGATTGAAAAGGTCAAAGTCAGGATGCGCTGGCCGTAGTCGAAGGCGACGCGGCCGGAGATCAACTCGTTCCAGTCGATATTGCGCGCGCGATCCTGCAGCTCGACCTCGATGCCAATGCGGTCCAGCAGCTCCTCGATCTCGCGTGCTGACTCCGGCAGGTTGTCGCGGACGTGCTCGAACTCCTCGACCATGGCGGGCACCATGAGGCTGAAAAGACTGATCAGGGTCACGAGGAAGGCGACGAGGAGGATCAGGACGGCGGCGGGCCTGGGCAGACCGCCGCGAACCATAGAGTCCACGTAGGGTAGCAGCCCCAGCATGAGGATCAAAGACACCAGGACCAGGAGGATTACCGGCCACAGCTCCCTGATCGTCCAGAAGGCCAGCACCATCAGGACGAGAAGGATCAGGCCCCGGACGGAGACTTCGATTTTAAGCACGCACGCCTCGGTTCCGCCCGCCGGCCTCAGATTACAGCCGATGACGCGGCGTTACTACTGCACGTCAATCGCTGACAGGCGCGACTGCCGCTATAATTCTATTTGTCATGCCAACAACAGACGTTGAGTTCACCTTCCAGGACGCCGTCCGTACCCTCGGCCTAACGCCCGAAAAGCTGCAGCAGTTGATCGACGAGGGCAAGATCCGCGCCATTCGCGAAGGCATCAGGACCTTGATCCCGCGCCGCGCCATCCTCAGCTACCTGGCAGAGGTCAGCGCCGTCCCGGCGATCGAGCGCAGCAAGCGGCGCTAACGCCCGTAACCACCCATGGCTGCGCTGCTACTCTGGCTAATCCTGCTCGTGCTCTGCTGGCCGCTGGCGCTGCTAGCGTTGATCATCTACCCCATTGTCTGGCTCATCCTCCTGCCCTTCCGGCTGCTGGGCTTTGCCGTAGACGGCGTGCTGCGCCTGGTGCGAAGCGTGATCCTGCTGCCGCTGAGGATCCTCCGCGGACCCTCGAAGCAGGGCGGCGATCCTGTAACCTCATAGCGGAGGGTTCGAGCATGTGCCGGAGCATCAAGACGCTGCGCAACGGCGCGACTATCGCCACACCCGAAGAGGTGGAAGCGGCGGCGCTGCAGTTCGTGCGCAAGATCAGCGGTTTTCGCAAGCCCACCAGCCGCCACGAAGAGGCGTTCACCGCCGCCGTGCGTGAAATAAGCCAGGTCTCCGAACGGCTGCTGGACACGCTTTCAGCCACCCTCAGCGCCAATGCCAGAGCTTCCTAAGCTCAGCCGGCGGCGCCTGCTGCGGCTGGCAGGCACTCTGCCCCTGGGCGCGCTGATCGCGGCCTGTGGCGGTTCTTCGCAGCAGCCTGCCAGCGCTGGCGTCCCGGTTGCTCAGTTACCGGGCATGAGAAAAAACACGT
>CAZNHI010000171.1:0-5692 GCA_964572535.1 uncultured Dehalococcoidia bacterium | reverse complement strand
CGCTGGAAGCGGGCCTTGACCGAGCGGACAAGGCCGTTGAGCAGGGGAGACAGGGCCACGATGGCGATTAGCTGTCCCGCGCCGAGCGCTACGGCGCTCATCGTGTCACCACCAGGATGAGCAGGACCAGCGCCGCCATCATGTAGAGCAGATAAAGTTGCACGCTGCCGGCCTGCAGCAGGCGCACGCGGCCGGCCATCCAGACTGCGGCAGCCCGTGCCGGCTCGTAAAGCCGCTCGTCGAACAAAGCGGGTACCCGGCCGGTGTAGCTGATCAAGCGTGGCAGCGGTGAAGCCCCGTGGTAGCTGACGGCGATCGTCCTCTCGGGCAGCAGGAGGCGGCTGTAGAACAAGCGTACCGGTTTCGTGAACGAGGCGGCAGTGTACTGCATAGTGGGGCGGAACCTCACGCCTGTGGTCCAGACGGCGCCGCGCTCGCGCTGATGGGCTCCCCAGAAAACGCGAGCCAGTAGCCAGGGCAGTGGCGCCAGCAGGACGAGCGCGCCGGCGATGATCAGCGGTGAAAGCGAGCCGCCCGATTCGAGCAACAGAACCTCTTGACCCGCTGGTCTGACACCGGCGCCCCCCGCGAGGTCGTTGGTTACGGTCGAGATTCCGCGGGCCAGCCAGGGCGCGGCGAGGCCGGTGACGAGGCAGCCGAGTGCCAGGAGCGCCAGCGTAAGGTACATGGCTTTGGCTGACTCCTTCGCGCGCTCTGCCGACTCGCTGCGGGCTATCCCCAGGAACGCGATGCCGTACAGCCGGACGAAGCAAGCGACGGCCAGACCGCCGGTGAGCGCCAAGGCAGCCAATGCCCCTAGACCCGCCAGGCTGGAGGCAACGCCCACATCGCCAGAGACCAGGTCTACGAGGCTGCGCATGAGCAGCCATTCACCAACAAAGCCGTTGAAAGGCGGCAAAGCAGCGATAGACAGACTTCCGGCGAGGACGGCCGCACCCGTGATAGGCATACGCCGCGCCAGGCCACCAAGCCGGTCCAGGTTGAGCGTGTGGGTGGCGTCCTGGATAGACCCGGAGGCGAGGAAGAGGAGCGTCTTAAACCAGCCATGGTTGGCGGCGTGCAGCAGTCCCGCGACGAGAGCCGCAGCTGCCAGTGACTCCTGCCCGTTGGCTCGAAAGGCCAGGGCGGCACCGAACGCAATCGTGATGATGCCGACGTTTTCGACCGTGCTGAATGCGAGTATGCGTTTGACCTCTTGCTCCATGAGGGCGTAGAGCACGCCCATCACGGCGCTCAGACCGCCGATGGCAATGAGCACGACGGCCCACCAGCTTTCGCCTGGCGCCAGCATGTCGAAGCTGACGCGGACAAGGCCGTAAAGACCCACCTTCACCATCGCTGCGGACATGAGAGCCGAGACGTGTGAAGGCGCAACGGGGTGGGCGTGTGGCAACCAGACGTGCAGCGGCATTAACCCCGCCTTGGTACCGAATCCGATTAGCGCGCAGACATACGCCAGCGACGCGGTAGTGCCTGTCAGAGGGTCGGCTGCCATGGCTTCGAATGACGTGGAGCCGGCGTGGTCGGCGACGAGGAAGAACGTGGCGAAGACGAAGACGCTGCTCGCGTGGGTCATGATCAAGTAGAGGAGCGCGGCCTGGCGCCGCGGGCGCGGTGTGCCATCACCAATGACGAGGATGAAGCTGGAAAAGGCCATCGCCTCCCAGGCGACGAGGAAGCTGTAGACGTTGCCGGCTGCAACTACGAGCAGCATGCTCAGGACAAACAGCGGATAGACCGCGTCGTCCAGGGTGCGGTGGTGCGCGTAAGAGCTGCCGAAGACTGATGCAGCCAGAGCGACGCCGGCGACGATAGCCGCGAAGAATGCGCCGGTTGCGTCCAGTCTGATCTGGAGATCGGCGTAGGGCGCGGGCGACCACAGGCTAAACTGCAGGGTCTCGCCGCTGACGATGACGTTGATCGATGCTGCGAGAGCCAGGCCAGACGCGGCTGCCACCAGCCAGAATGGAAGCTTCAGACGACGTGCTACCTGGATGAGCGACACAAGGGGCGCTGCGACCAGTGCGAGCAATGCTAGCCGCAACGCCTGGCTAACCCAGGGATCATCCAAGAGCGTGTCTCGATCGTTTCGGAGCCAAGTTCAAGTTCTGGCTAACGGCCTTACATCGCAATATCGCAATATTAGAGGATAGCCCTAGATTCAAACAAGTGTCCTTGCCCGATCAGCCACGCGGATGGCTGAACCCAGACGTAAACTCCTAAGACGGTGGCGGCTACCCTGGACACCCCTGACTCTGAGAGCGCGGGCTGCCGGCTCACCCTCTCGCCTTCGAACCCCTGGAACGCAGCGGTACTTGTCAGGACATAGAGCCAGGGTGGGATAATATCTTGTAATATAGCAAGGAAGAGATATGGACACAGCCCTCAAGAAGTTCAAGGCCGAGTTCTTCAAGGCGCTCTCCCATCCCGGCAGGATTCGGATAATCGAGTGTCTGAGGGCTGGCGAAAAGACCGTCGGCGAGATCCAGGCCTTCCTGGTTGATGAGCCTGCGAGCGCTTCTCAGCATCTGGCTCTCTTGCGCGTCAAAGGCATTGTAGAGGGTCGGAAGAGCGGGACCAGCGTCTTTTATCGCGTGCGCGATCCGAAAATCTTCGACCTGCTCGATGTGGCGAGAGAGATATTCAACGCCCATCTTATAGATACCCAGGAAATGCTCAGCCAGCTCGCGGACGAAGACCAAGCGGCATCGGGCGCGCCGTTAACGCGAGCCCCGTAAAAGGGAGGGCCAGATCGTGGCGTTTACCTGCCCCGCGATCGATTGGGTGAGCTTCTTCGCCGCCATGAGCAGCCAGCGGCAGCAGGAGTTCGAGATGGACCTCGCCGATCGTGATATTAGTCTGGGCGAGTACATGGAAATCGTTGAACAGGCGGCTATGGAGGCGTTCGTCCGCGCAGCATCCCGGGACTCCGGCCGTTTCGAGGAGGATGAGTTGCTGGGTATCGCGTCAGCGATGCTTTCGGGCTACGTGAACGGTAAGAGGCTGCTTGCCGGCCACGCTTGGGAAAGTGGCGTTGCAGGCCTCTACGAGTCGTCTTCGTCGTCTCCAGATGCTCGAAACCTGGCTGCGCATGTGAGGAACGGCATTGCTGTGTCCAGACGTATGCAACTTCGTGCCGCGGTACACAGCCGCATCGAGGCCATCAAGGGCGGCCTCATCACGCCTTAGGTGAATCGCCGGCGACCGCGTGCCGACGCGAAGCGAGTCGTGGTGAGTGGCCTGGGCGCGGTGGCGATATTGGTCTTCGCGGCCATCATCGTGCGGGATATGCTATGGCTAAGTCTTTCCTGTTTGAGGAAGCCACCGAAGGTATGAACGCCGAACCTCTCCGCACCACGAGATTCGTCGTCGGTCAGTCGAGGACGGATATTTCTTCGGTTTATCTGGCTGGTCATGCTGCCTCCTCTCACGCATCGTGTTTTCTGTGCCCGAACCCGCACTTCAGGACGCTATCCGGGACTCAGGAAACGATGAGTCTGCAGACACGGCGCGCATCAGGTATTTCCGTCTCCTGGGTGTAAGCCTTCCCAGTTGCAGAATGGCTGCGTAGGCCGCGTGCTTCCTGTCCACCGCGTAGAAGCAGATGCCGGTCCCCTGCCTGGTCTCCACTACACCCGCGTCGACCAGCTCGAGCAGCGCTTTCTGGAGGTCTATCCGTGGCAGGCCGGCTCTGGGCGCGAGGGCTCCTATGGATGACCAGCCAGCTGGATGCCACGCCCAGAAAGTGAGCAGCTCGAACTTTGCTCGCGAATCGAGGAGCGCGCCAAGTGCGCTGCTGAGGGCATCAAGCTCTTGCTTTTCGGTCGCGCTGAGTTCGCGTTTCAAGATCCTGAGCCTTTCTCGCAGGCTTCTTTCGCAAGGATCGCCCGGCCCGATTCACTCGCCATCACGTGCGTGATCTGTCTGGCGAGTTGCTGCATGAGCGGCAGAGGGGAAACCAAGACCTGAGCTTGCCGATTAAGCTCGAACATCCAGGCAAGGCCGGCACCCGCCAGGAGGTCGAGGCATCGAGCAGTCTCCTGGTCCGATGCGCCGGTCCAGGCCGCAAGCTCGCCGGCCGTGAAGGATCTTCCTGGGTCGCTTACCAGAAGGCGTAAGATACGGCCGGCGCCGGGCGAGAGGTCAAGCTGCTGGACGAAGGAACTCAGTCGCGGGTCCGTCGCGGTTGGCATCAGCGTCGTTCTTAGTCTAGTCATCTCTTGCTATATAGTAAGATTACTATATAATCTGGTTGGTGCCAATTCTCTGCAATTTAAGGAATCGGCGGGATTGATCCTTGCGAGCCGAGAGTTCTCCTTCTACTGCGCATGTGTCGGCGACTCAGAAGCGGGTCGAGAGATTCGTCGAGAAGTACGTCGATTCGCAGGTCAAGGCTGAACTGCTGCGAATCCTCGCCTTTCGGCCCAGCCAGTTTCAGACGCTTCCAGAAATCCTTGCTCTAACGAAGTCCAGCTCTGCCGAGATCGAGCGAGCCATCTTCACGCTCCGCGGTCTGGGTCTCCTGCAACTGAAGGACAGTCCCCGAGGTACTGCAGTGGCTCTGGCCCACGATTCTGTGGCGCGGAGGCTCGCCCCCGCCCTATGGGCCTTCCTTAAGAAGGCCGCGAGCCAGCAGCCACAAGCCGACGGGAGTAGTTCGCTTCTGCGCGAGTCGCAGAGCACTCTCGCAGGGGAGGGGAATAATGCGCGCTTACGTCTTTCTTGAAACGAAGACTGGGAAGGCGAAAGGAGTAGCAGAAAGCCTCAGCGGCCTCTCACTGAAGTCGGCTCGCGTCCTTACGGTGGATACCGTGACAGGCCCTTACGACGTAATCGCTGTCCTCGAGGGCGTCGACATGGACAAGATGGGCCGCGCGATCGCCGAAGATATACAGAAGATCGACGGCGTCGAGAAGACGATGTCGTCATTCGCGTTCCACGCTTGACTCCAGTCAGCCTCTACGCGCTAGCGACGCTCAGGGTAAGGGCGATGGCCAGGAGGCGCTGTGCGCCCATCACTGGGTCTTAGCTAGTCCTGTTGGGGAGACCAGCCTGGCAGCTTGTAAGCTCTGCGGTGAGACAAAGGAGTTCTCGAGCTGGATCAAACCCTCGAAGTCGCCGGTCAGACCCCGGATGTCCACAAGGGAGTCGCCAGGAAAACCGAAGCCGAGACGATCGCAGACTTCGAGCCGCCACTAGAGCCCGTCGGCAAAGGCGGCGAACAGGCTCACCGCCGGCCATCCCTTCCCGGCATTATCGCCTAGTTACAGGCCGCCTGCCTCGCCAGCGAGGCGTGAGCTTTCTCGGACTTCAAGCCGGGAAGTGGTCGTTCGACGCAGATCGCCCAGGGTCACGCATCTGACAGCAGCGTGACAGCAACGGGGGCGAATTGTAGCAACCGCCTACGAACGAAACAGGGCGTCGAGAGCGTTCACAGCCTCTCGTTGCATCGTCGGCGTCACGTGGCTGCAGAGGTCAAGCGTGATGTTGATCGAGGAGTGTCCGAGCATCTCGGAGACAATCTTTGGATGGACTCCCTCGCCAAGCAAGAGCGTTGCTGCGGTATGGCGCAGATCGTGGAACCGGATCTCAGGCAGGCCGGCGCGAGTGGGTGAAGAGCCGGGGCGCCTAACCCGATCGAGCGTTATGTCTGGTTACACTATGGAACGAT
>CAZNHI010000170.1:0-5750 GCA_964572535.1 uncultured Dehalococcoidia bacterium | reverse complement strand
GTTCTCCGCAGCGAGTTCGACCAACTTCCGCCCTACGGCCCGGCGTTCGGCTTCTGGCTGGCTGTCACCGGGACCGTGCTCTTCACCGCCCTGCACCGCCTGACCCGCGACGCCACGACCCTCTGGCTCGCCCTTGCTTTCCCCGCGACGCTGTTTAACCTGATCATCGGCCAGGCAGGGCTGCTGACGGCCGGGCTGTTCGCCTGGGCGATGTTGCTGCTGCCAACCCGCCCTGTCGCGGCGGGTGCGGTGCTGGGGCTGCTGGCGTTCAAGCCGCACTTCCTGCCATTGATTCTGCTGGCCTTGCTCGCTGGACGTCAGAAGCAGGCGCTGCTCGCGACCCTGGCCAGCGCCGCCTCGCTGGCCGCCGTGTCTCTCGTGCTATTCGGTATGGGTTCGTGGGAGGCGTTCGTGACGCAGCTCGGGGAATCGACAGACATGCTCTACCAGCAGGTCTTCCCGGTAGCGAAGATGCAGTCAGTGACGGCGCTGACTCTCACGCTGGGCGTCGGCGCGCTCGCCTCACAGGTCGTGCAGGCCCTGACCAGCGTCGCTGCCGCGGTCTTCGTGTTCTGGCTGTGGCGCAAAGACGTCGCCTTCGAGTACAAGGCCGCTGGCCTCGCGCTCGCGAGCCTGCTGGCTACGCCCTACGTCTACCACTACGACCTCACGGTCATGGGCGTAGCGCTGGTCTTCTTCGCGCAGCGCGCTCAGGCGACGGGCTGGCAGCGCTGGGAGCGCCCGGGGCTGGCCGTCGCCTGGTTCATGCCGCTGGCCAGCTTCGTCCTGGGCGCCGCAGCGTCCTTCAGCTTCGGCGCCATCGGGCTGCTGGCACTCGTCGCCCTGCTGCTGCGTCGCGTGAGGCAGAAGCCAGCAGCAGCCAAGGGCGAATCAGCTCAGGCGTTAGAGGCCGCGGCCTGACGCGATAGCTCGTAGCCGTTGCGATCCCTCTAGTCACGGCCGATGATCAAGGCATGGCATCAGTGGTCACACCCGCGGGGCTCGGTCGACGCGGCTTGGCGTTTGTCCTGGAGGCGCTGCTCTTCTGGCTCACTCTCTGCATCGGCTGGTCCGTCTGGCTGTTGTTTACGTCTAAGCATGGCACAACGCCTGCCAAGCGAATGCTCGGGCTGACCATTCTCGACGCCCGGTCTGGACGGGCGGCATCAGCAGGCCGAGTTTGGCTTCGAGAGGTCGTCTGCAAAGGAATTCTGCCCGGCGCGTTCGCACTCGTCGCCCAGCCGTTGCTGGGCACGAGTATCGCGAGCGCCATCCCAGCCATCTACTTGCTCGCCGGCCTTCTCTACCCATCTGTCGCTCAAGACAATCGCACCACCTGGGACTACCTGGCGGGCACGCAAGTGGGGCGGCAAGTAACCGACAATCAACCTCTAACTCAGTCCGACTTCAGACGGATCGACGACGCCCTGCCGTCGCGCAACAGCTTCGTCCGCTAGCTACTTCCTGCGCGCGAACTTCTGCAGACGCGCCCCGTTCAGCACCTCCGCCACGTAGATCGAGCCTTCGGAGTCGGTCCAGATGCCGTGCGGGCCCCAGAACTTGCCCGGGTCGTTGCTGCGCTCGGTGCTGTAGCGGCCGATCAGGTTGCCCTGCAGGTCGACGATGCTGAAAGCGTCGTCCAGCTCAGAGACGTACATCAGCTCCTCGCGCGGGTCCACCCAGAGCTTGGTCGGGCGGCCGAAGCCCGTCCACATGTCCAGGAAATCGCCGTCCGGCGTGAAGATCTGGATGCGGTTGCTCTCGCGGTCCGCGACGTAGACCTTGCCCTTGTGCTCCCAAACGCTGTGCACAGTGTGGAACAGACCGGGGCCGTCCTTCGTGCCTCGCAGCTCTTTGGCGTTGCCGGGGTTGCCCCACGACTTGATCAGCGTGCCGTCCGCCGCGTACTTGTGCACACAGCAGTTGCGATAGCCGTCCGAGACATAAATCTCGCCACCCGGCGCGACGCTGACGTCGGTCGGGTTGTAGAAGGGCGGGCCGGCGTGGCCGACGCCGTTGATCATCGGCAGGCCGCCGCCGGAGAGCAGCGGGCCACCGGGCTCGCGAATCTCCTGCGTGAAGCCGGTATCGGAGTGCTCACCACGCTTGCCCAGCGTCAGGCGGTGGCGTCCCTCCTTGCTGAACTTGGTGACAATCTGCGGCAAGCGGTCGACAAAGTACATCGTGTCGTCGGGAGTGATGCACATGCCGTGCGCGTCTTCGAAGATGCCCTCACCCCAGTGGTCCAGCAGCTTGCCGGACTTGTCGAAGATCATGTACGGATGCTCGAAGCGCGTGAACACGTGCACGTTGTCCGCCGAGTCCACGCACACGGCGCCCACCTGGCCCCACTCCCAGCCGGAGGGCAGCTGCCCCCAGCCCTGCACAAGCTCGTACTGCCGTTCGCCGACGTCGATGATCACGCTGCAACCCCTCTCTGTTAGCGGGCGTGGTGCGCTGGCTCAGCGCTGCTTCTGGTTACCCCAGCCGTCCCAGTAAGTAACGCTCTCGACGGGCTTACGCGATGTCGGGCCGAAGTTCTGGCCGTCCGGGTAGCCGACGGGGATCACGGCCACCGGCCGAGCGCCCTCCGGTACGCCGAACTCGCGGCGAATCAAGTCTTCGAGCGCGATATTGAAAGTCGTGAGCACAGTGCCAAGGCCCTGGGCGCGCGCTGCCAGCATCATGTTCTGAACCGCGCCGTAGATCGAAGAGCCGGCCCAGATGCTGTTCACGTCCTTCGATGGCGAGGTCGGGTTGACCAGGCAGGGGACGACGATCACCGGCGCGGAGGCCACATCGTGACGGAACGCCACAGAGGCGCGGCGCATGCGCCTGGCTGACTCCGTCGGGAGCTTCTCCGCCTCCGCCATGCCCTCTTCGAGATTGCCACTGATGCCTCGCACCGCGTCGGCCAGCACCTTGCGACGGGCGGCGTCGCGGATGATCAGGAAGGCCCACGGCTGCGTGTTGCCGCCGCTGGGCGCCCGAATCGCCGCGTCGATCATCTGCCACAGCGCCTCGTCCGGCACCGGCTCCGGCTTGAACTTCCGGATCGAACGCTGCGTGTGCAGGACTTCGAAGAAGTCCAACTAGCCTTCGTCCTTCAGCAGCTCTTCCAGTACGACGCGCGGCGAGATCGGCAGCGTGTTGAAGCGCACGCCGATCGCGTTGTAGACGGCGGTCTGCACCGCTGCCAGCGGCGGCACGATCGGCACTTCGCCGACGCCGCGCACGCCGTAGGGGTGGCCGGGGTTTGGCACCTCGACCAGGACCACGTCGATCATCGGCAGGTCGAGCGCCGTGGGCATGCGGTAATCCAGGAAGGTGGAGTTGATCATGCGGCTGTCGCCGCCGACGTAGTACTCCTCGGTCAGCGCCATGCCGACACCCTGGGCGACTGCACCCTGGATCTGTCCCTCGACGTAGGCGGGATGAATCGCGGTACCGACGTCCTGGAGCGCCGTGTAGCGCAGGATCTCAACTTTGCCGGTGTCCCTATCGACCTCGACGTCGACGATGTGCGCCGCGAAGGCGGGACCAGAGGTTGCGTAGTTGATGTTGACACTGACATCGATGGTGCCGCCGGTGCGAGGCAGCAGCGCCGCCAGCTGCGCGAAGGTCAGGCTGCGCGGCTTATCCTCGGCGTCGTTGGGGCCGCGGATCACACCGTCGTCGCCATACTCGACCGTGCCTGCCTCGACTTCCCAGATCTTGGCGGCGCGCTCGACCGTCTTCTGACGGATCTGCACCGCCAGGTCGTGGGCGGCCCAGCCGCCGGCGAAGGTGGTGCGGCTGCCGCCTGTGTTACCGGTGAAGCCCACCGAGTCCGTATCGACGATCTTGGGATGGATGTCGGTTGCCTTGAGGCCCAGCTTTTCGGCCAGCTGCATCGAAATCGAAACGCGGGTGCCGCCGATGTCCACGGAGCCGAGCACGAGGCTGACGTCACCATCGGCGTTGACGCTGGCGCTGGAGCTGGTCTCGCCGCCCACATTGCCCCAAAAGCCCATGGAGACGCCACGGCCGCGGTTCTCGCCCGTCAGCTCGGAGCGGTAGTGCGGGTGGTTGATCACCGCCTGCATCACCTCTTTGTTGCCGATCGGGGCGCGGAAGACCTGGCCGTTGGCCCGGGCGCTGCCCTGTGCCGTGGCATTCTTCAGGCGCAGCTCCATCGGGTCCATGCCTAGCTTCTCGGCCAGCTCGTTGATCACCGCCTCGCCGGCGAACATCGCTGCGGGCGTGCCGGGCGCTCGGTAGGCAGCGGTCTTCGAGAGGTTGACCACCACGTCGAAGCCGTCGATCAGTTGGTTGGGGCAGTTGTACGGAGCGAAAATGCCGTTCATGCCGGCGCCCACCGGAGAGCCGGGATAGGCGCCCGCTTCGTAGGCCATAGAGGCCTCCATGGCGGTGATCGTGCCGTCGCGCTTGGCGCCGATCTTGACGCGGCTATAGGTGCCGGAGGTGGGGCCCGAGGCCTCGAAGACCTCTTCGCGGCTCATGGTCATCTTTACCGCCCTATCGGTCTGCTTCGAGAGCAGCGCTGCCAGGGGCTCCAGGTAGATGCCCAGCTTGCCGCCGAAGCCGCCGCCGATTTCAACGGCGTTGACCGTGATCATCGACAGCGGCAGGTGGAGCACTTCTGAAAGCGAGCCACGCACGCCAAACAGGCCCTGGGTGCTGGTCCAGACCGAGAGGTGGCCGTCCTCGTTCCAGTAGGCGGTGGCATTGTGCGGCTCGATGTAGCCCTGGTGGTAGCGGCTCGTCTCGAACTCGCGCTCGACGATCACGTCCGCCTCGGCGAAGCCCTTCTGCACGTCACCCATCGCGAACTGCCGGTGCGCCGCGATGTTCGACGGCCTGTCGGGCGCCGGCTCGGCCAGGGGCGCGAGCTGACGCGTGCGCAGGTCCTCGTGCAAGATCGGCGCGACGTCCAGCATCGCCTCGCGCACGTTGGAGACGGAAGGCAGCACCTCGTACTCCACGTCGATCAAGTCGAGGGCGTCCTCAGCGACGTGCGGGTCGTTGGCACAAACGGCGGCGATCGCATGCCCGCGAAACAGCGCCTTCTTGCCGGCCATGACGCGGTCGACGAGCCAGGGCAGCGGCGTGACGCCGGCCTCGTCGGTCTCGACGATGCCGGCGGGGACGTCCGGGAAGTCGGCGCGCGTGATCACGGCGTGCACGCCCTTGAGCGCCAGCGCGCGTGACGTGTCGATCTTCTTGATGATGGCGTGTGCATGCGGGCTGCGCTTGACCTTGCCGTAGAGCATCCCCGTGACGCGGACGTCGGCGCCGTACTGGGCGCGTCCGGTCACCTTGTCGGTGCCGTCGTGGCGGATGGGGCGAGTGCCGACGACCTTGTATTTGTTCGTCGCGACCATTACGTATCAGTCTCCTTCAGGGCCTAGCCTGGGTATGCGCTGATTCTACTGGCATCGAAAGCCGGGGGACACCCCCAGAGCCTCGTGTTGAGCGCCGGGCAAGACCCGGACCCTTGCTAAAGGGGTGCATGGGGCGTGCGCTCATGGACGAAGCGCAGTGCCTGGACTAACCTCTGCCCAGCAACCTGAGAGGTGTAAACATGAGGGGCATCGTCTTCCTGGGTGAGCGAGAGCTGGAGCTGCGCGAGTTCGCCGACCCAACGCCCGGCCCGCGCGAGGTCGTGGTCGAGATCAAGGCGTCCGGGATGTGTGGCAGCGACCTGCCGCCGTATCGCGCGGGGCGCGGGGCGACGCGCAACATCATCC
>CAZNHI010000169.1:0-5751 GCA_964572535.1 uncultured Dehalococcoidia bacterium | reverse complement strand
CAGAGGGGATACGGAGGGGTCCCAGCCGGCGCAGAAGTCGGGGCCTTCGGCGGTGAGGAGGGTGACGCTGACGGCGTCGGTGGCGGCGATGGCTTCGCACGCGGTTTCGAGCTCGCGCAGGAGGCGGGTGTCGACGCGGTTCGATGTTTCGGGGCGCGCGAGGGTGATGCGGGCGATGGGGGCTTCGATCTGGAGACGGAGGGTGCGGTAGTCCATGGGAGGGATGATCCTAGCATAGAGAGGACAGAGGGACGGGCAAGCCCAAAGACAGGCAGCTACGCGGTGGGAGGAGCCGGAGTTGAGTTAGCGGGGGGCGCCCCGTAAGATGCTTAAACAGAATGTCTCAAGGATCGCGCCGCCCGGCGCCTTCGGCACAACGCCGGCGTCCACCTCGTCCCAGTTTGCGCAACCAGCTTCTGGTGCTGTTTGGCATCCTGGTCCTGGCGGGTGGCGCCTTCTATACGGCGCTCGTCGTCACCACGCAGGCCTACCCGATTTTCTTCCCGGGCAGGGAACTCAACCTCGGCCTCTCGGGCCTTCCCGGCATCAGCGGTGGCGAGGGTGTCGACGTCAGCGGCCGGCGACAGAACTTCCTGGTCATGGGCATCGACCGGCGGCCGTACGAGGGTAAGGCGCCGACGCGCACCGACACGATGTTCATAATGAGCATCGACCCGCAGACGCACTCGGCGCGGGCGCTGGCGATGCCGCGCGACCTCTGGATCAAGATCCCGCTTTCGGGTGGCGGCAGCACGATGGGCCGGATCAACTCGGCCTATGCGATCGGTGAGACGCGCGCCAAGGGCGAAGGCATCAAGACGGTCGAGAAGGCCGTCGAGGACCTGCTGGGCATCGACATCGACCACTACGTGCTGCTCGATTTCCAGGGCTTCCGGGAGATCATCAAGCTGCTGGACGGTGTAGAGGTGGAGGTGCCCGAGGACCTGGGCGTCAACGACCCGTCGTACTCCGAGTCTGAGCGGCTGGGCGATTTCTACCCCTGCGTGTTCGAGGGCGGCAAGACGTACCGCATGGACCCGAGCCAGGCGCTGTGTTACGCCCGCGTGCGCAGCGGCTCTGACGACCGTGAGCGCGTCCTGCGCCAGCAGACCGTAATCGACGCGGTGATCAAAAAGGCGGCGCAGCTGAACATCCTGTCTTCGCCGGGGACCATGTTCGAGCTGTGGAAGCGCTACAAGGACACAATCGAGACGGACGTGAACGACCTGCAGGCGCCGGGTTTCGCCAGCCTGGCGGCGTCGATTGACCGCGACACGATCTCGTACCTGTCGCTGGGCGGCGTGACGACGGCCTGGACGACGCCGGACGGCGCGGCGGTGCTGCTGGCCTCCGAGGAAGGGATCAAGCTGCTGGTCGATGCGTTCCTGTCGGACAACCAGCTGGAGCAGGAAGGGGCGGTTGTCGAGGTGCAGAACGGCAGCGGCCGCAAAGACGAAGACACGAAGGCCGTCGCCCTGTTCATCGACTTCGGCATCGCCAAGGCGAACCTGATAACGCATCCCGCGGCCTCCTCGACCAGCCAGACGCAGATCATCGACTTTACCGGCAAGGCGTACACGGCGCAGCGCATCGCGGGTTGGCTGGGCCTGCCGAACACGCGCATCCGCAGCAGCACGCCGGAGGACTCGGCGCTGCGCACGGACCCCAAGGCGGACATCGTGGTGATCCTGGGGTCGGACTCTGACTTGTCGAGCGCGCAAGCACCGTAGAAGGCGCAGCTAGAGACAAACGTAGGGGCCCAGCATGCTGGGCCCCTACGTTTTGTGTGGACGGTGTTTCTAGTTGACGCCGGGGTAGATGACCTCTGTCTTCAGGCCTGAGGCGTCGAGGCGGGACTCGTACGCCTTGGGGGCGTCCTCGATGGTGAAGCTGTGGCTGACCACGTGACGCAGGTCGCCGAGGGCCGGCAGGAGCTTGAGCGCCCGCTCGTACTGGGCGATGGGGGCGTTCTGGGAGCCGGTGAGAATCAGCTCGTTGTAGTGGATCAGGTTGGGGTCGAGGTCGAGCACGGAGTTGGGTGGGAAACCGCCGAAGAGGTTGATGCTGCCCTGCTTGCGCACGCCGAGCAGCGCTGGCTTCACGGCCGGGACCGCCCCGGTCGAGACGACAGCGACGTCGGCGCCTTCGCCGTCGGTAAGCTCTTTGATGCGCGCAACCACGTCCTGGCTCATGGGGTCGATGGTCTCGGCGGCGCCGAGCTTGCGGGCCCAGGAGCGGCGGTCCTCGTCGGGCTCGCTGGCGATGACGCGTGCGCCCAGTGCCCTGGCGACGACGAGGTGCATGAGACCCATGGGACCGGCGCCGATCAGCAGCATCGTCGTACCGGACTCGACGCCCAGCAGCTCCATGGAGCTCATGACGCAGGCGGTGGGCTCGAGTAGCGACGCGAGGTTGAGGGGCACGCTGTCCGGCAGCTTGAAGACGTGGCCGAGGCGGACGATGGGCTCCGGAACCAGGAGGTACTCGGCGAGGCCGCCGTTGACGTCGTAGCCCAGGGTGATGCGCTTGGGGCAGCGGTTGCGCTTGCCGACGCGGCAGAAGCTGCAGGAACCGCAGGCGATGATCGGGCAGAGGGAGACACGGTCGCCCTCCGCGAGGTCGCTGACGCCGTCACCGAGGCCGGCGATGACGCCCGAGATCTCGTGGCCGGGCACGACGCCCTGCTTGGCGTACTTTTCGCCCTTGAAGACGCGTACGTCAGAGTGACAGAGGCCCGCGCCGGCGACGCGTAGCAGGATCTCGCCCCGCCCCGGTTCGGGGATCGGCATATCGATGACGGTGACGTCGCCGGGGCCGCGGAAGACGCAGGCTTTCACAATGGCACCTCCGATGTTGAAAGCCGGGGGTGTCCCCCGGAGCCTTTGTTTTGAAAGCCGGGGGATACCCCGGAGCCCCTGCTGAAGGGGCGCATATCAGGGTGAGGCTCTTTGTCGAGACCACGCCCTTCTTCACTCCCGCTCAGGACAAGCAAGCGGGCAATCTGGTAGCGCGACATTCGCAGGGGGCTAGGTCTTGCGGGTGCGGCGGGCTGCCGGCTTCTCGGCGTCCTTCTTGGGGGCAGCCTTGGCGCGGGCAGCCGGTTTGGCGGCGGCCTTTTTGGGCGCTGCTTTGGGTGCGGCCTTGGCGCGGGCAGCCGGCTTCTTCTCAGCCTCGGCGGCTGGGGCGGTGGCGGCGCTGACCACAGCGTTAGCGGTGGCCAGGTTGAAGCGCTTGAGCATGCGAGATTTGCCGCGGGCGGCGGCGTTGGCGTGGATCACGCCCTGCTGGGCGGCTTTGTCCAGGGCGCTCACAGCGTCGCGCACCGCCGCTTCGGCGCTCGCGGCGTCTGATTCGATCGCCACGATTGCCTTGTTGAGTACGGTGCGGGTTTGGCTCTTGAGCGAGCGATTGCGATCGCGGTTAACCAGTGACTGGCGCCAGCGCTTGAGAGCGGATTTGCTGTGAGCCAACGTAGTCTCCTAACGAATCGGATGAGTAGTGAAATCGTAGCCGAATCGGGGGGTTTGTGTCTACGAACGCCGCCCATCCCTGGCGCCCCACCCCCGGGCAAATAGGCAAGGAGGCAAACGGCAAAGTGCTGAAGCGTGTAGCGGCGGTTTGTCGTTCTGTTTCGACGCTTCCTCTCGCCATTGCGAGGGCGGTAGCCCGTGGCAATCTCGGAGTGGGCGGTTCGTGGCTGCAGGACGAGGCGAGGGGATCAGGCGTGGCCGCGCTCTGCGCGCCTGCGCAAGCCTAGATGCGTGCCCCTAAATGGCAGGTCGTTGGGGGTCGGGCAAGCCTGAAGGCATGCAGCTACGGTTGTCCTCGCTTCGCTTGGAAGAGGGTGGCTAAGGTATGTCTGCCCGTCTGCCCGTCTGCCCGTCTGCCCGTGGGGGTGGGTGGGGAGGTGGGGGAGCGGGGTGATATGGTCAGGCGGTGGAGAGCGGGCGTGACGTAGACGAGTCGGGGCGGTGGCAGACGCCGAGCCTGGCGGCCGCGGCGCTAGTCGTCGCGGCGGGGTTCCTGGGCAGCCGGCTGCTGGGGCTGCTGCGCAGCGTGATCATCGCGGAGGCGTTCGGGACGCAGCCGGAGCTGGACGCCTACTGGGTGGCGTTCCGGCTGCCCGACCTGGTGTTTCAGCTGCTGGCGGGGGCGACGCTGGCCAGCGCCTTCATACCGACCTTCGCGGGCCTGCGGGCGCGCGAAGGCGAGGCTGCTGCCTGGCGCCTGGCGAGCAGCGTGCTCAACCTGGTCCTGCTGGCGACGGTCGCCTTCGCGGTGGTGGCGTTTCTGCTGGCGCCGAAGCTGGTGCCGCTGCTGGCGCCGGGCCTGGGCGAGGGGACGGGCCGGGAGACAGAGCTGAACGACCTGGCGGTCGATCTGACTCGGGTGATGTTGATCTCGCCGGTGTTGTTCGCGGTCAGCGGCATGTTCATGGGCATCCTCAACGCGCGGCGCCACTTCCTGATGCCTGCGCTGGCGCCCATGTTCTACAACCTGTCGATCATCGTGGCGGCGTTGGTGTCGGATGACGTCGACGCGCTGGCGATCGGCGTGGTAGCGGGGGCGGCGTTGCACCTGGCGGTGCAGCTGCCGGACCTGCGCTACGCGGGCATGGCGTACGGGCTGGTGGCCGACTGGCGAGACGCCGCGGTGCGCGAGGTGGGACGGCTGATGGCGCCGCGGATGCTGGGACTGGCGGCGACGCAGATCAACTTCTACTTCGTGAGCATCTTCTTCGCGTCCACGCTGAGCGCCGGGGCGATCAGTGGCCTCAGCTTCGCCTGGCTGATCACGATGACGCCGCTGGGTATTGTAGGCATGGCGATTTCGACTGCCGCTTTCCCGACGCTCGCGGATCAGTCAGCGCGCCAGGATGCTACGGGTATGGCCGAGACTCTGGGCAGGGCGCTGCGGCTGATCCTGTTCCTCAGCCTGCCGGCCGGCGTCGGGCTGGCACTGCTCTCGAAGCCGCTGGTGGTCGTGCTGCTGCAGCGGGGGGCGTTCGACGTGGAGTCGACTCGGTTGACGGCGCAGGCGCTGCTGTTCTACGCACCGGCGTTGTTCGCGCACAGCGGCATCGAGATCCTGAGCCGCGGCTTTTACGCGCTGGGCGACACGAAGACGCCGGTGCTGGTGGCCGTGGCGTCGATGCTGATCAACGTGGCGCTGGCAGCGGTGCTGGTGGGGCCGCTGGAGGTGCGTGGGCTGGCGCTAGCGCTATCGCTGGCGACGACGTTGGAGTTCGCGGCGCTATACGTCGCGGTTGGCAGGCGCATCCCGGGGCTAACGGGCGGCGAGATGGCGACGTGGCTGACGAGGATGGTGCTGGCGTGTGGAGTGATGGCGGCGGCGGCGGGCGGCTGCCTGGTGGTGCTGCGCTACGGGGCGTCGCTGGAGCTGGAGAGCGGCTTCGATGCGCTGGCGGCAGTCGTGGTGTGCTCGGCGGTTGGGGGGCTGGCGTACGCGGGGGCGTCGGCAGCGCTTGGGTTGGGAGAGGTGGGGGTGTTGTTAGGGAGGATGCGTGGGCTGCTGGCGCGGTAGTCCAGAGTGCGGAGTGCAGAGGGGGAGGCAGGCGGCTGCCTGGAGGATGGAGTGGAGCGGTTTGACGGGTCACAGACGCGCAAGCCTGAAGGCATGCAGCTACGTTTGTCTGCCCGTCTGCCCGTCTGCCCGTCTGCCCGTCTGCCCGTCTGCCCGCGGGGTGCGGCGGTGGGCGGGTCCGCGGCGGTGGCCCGAAAAGGCGCATTC
>CAZNHI010000168.1:0-5766 GCA_964572535.1 uncultured Dehalococcoidia bacterium | reverse complement strand
ATGTCGTTTGTCGTTGTTGGCGGGGCGAGGGCGGGTCTGGCGCTGGCCCTCGCCGGCGGCGTTGTCTTCTACCGCAGCCGGCGCGCTCGCTCAGCTACCGATTAGGGTTCAAATTGCAGCACCTCTGATACTCGGGGTGCCGAACCCCACCTTGGGCAAAGAAGCCGAGGCTTTCCAGCCTCGGGGCGCTCGACGGTGAGGCTAGAAAGCCTACCTACGGATAGTGGGTTTAACGGTCGGTGCTGGCGGTGCCTTTGCTGGCTGACGGCGCCGTCCGCTCCAAGGTAAGGAACGTCGCGCCGAAGAGCGTCGGACGGTAGTCGAAGATTGCGGCTGTGCCGCCGGCGGCGTCAGGGACGAGGAAGAAGGCGTAGCCCTGGCTGCGCAGGGCCAGGAACGCCTCATAGCTGAGTAGCCATACATAGCGGACGTCCCTCTCCCCATCGACGGCCTCACCGCGGTCGGAGAGCATGCTGATCGCGTCGTAGTCCCGCTCCAGGATGCGCGCCGTCAGGCGGTCGCGCTCTCGCACCGCGAGCTGGGGGAAGACGAAGCCGGCCATGACGACGGAGTGGTCCGGCACTTCCGCCCGCAGCACTTCCTCGACGAAGTCGCGCTGGGCGTCCATCGTGTCGGCGTTGGAGAGGATGAGGCCACGCCCAATCGTCGCCGAGCGCATGGACTCCAGGTCGAAGCCGTCCTCCGGTGTCGTCACGTCAACGACGCCGGCGAAGAGGATCGCCGATACGGCAATAGCAACGGCAGTGCGGGTGAAGTAGCGGCCCATTATGAGCAGACCGAAGGGGAAGACCGGGATCAGGTAGGCAATCTCGTGGGGCAGGCGAAAGAAGGCGGCGAAGTCGAGGGCGATAATCGCCAGCCAGAACGCTATCTGCGAGTCTCTGATCGCGTCCGCCGGCAGATGACGGAGTCGCGGCAGAGAAATGGCAGCCGCGGCCAGGACACCGAGGCCACCGAGCACGCCGAGGGCTTCTTTCGCGAGGAGACGGAAGACGTCCTGATAGAAAACGCTGGCGTCGTAGTAGTTGAAGAAATCGATCCCATAGACAGCGAGCACGGGCGCGAAAGCGAGGATCGCCATGCCGGCGGCTGCGAGGGTAAAGGCGGGTATCTGGCGTAAATCGCCGCCGCGCCAGAGGAGGAAGGCGAAGGCGGGCCAGAAGACGAAGCTCTGGAGCCGAAAGCCGATCGCCAGGCCGAGGCAGACTCCGGCCCATACCGGCCAGCCGCGCAGGACGGCGTAGTAGGCGCCGAGGGTGGCGGTCAGGGCCCACATGTAGTCCATGGTGGCGATGCTGTTGATGAAGAGCAGGGGCGCGAAGGCGTAGCCCACGACGAGCACGGCGGCGTTCGGCAGCTCGTGCAGCCTGACGATGCGCGCGAAGAGGTAGACGCCGGCCAGCGCCACCGCCAGGGTCGAGAGGTTGGTGGCGAGCCAGCCGCCGGGGATGAATAGCGTCGTGACGAACTCGTGCAGCGGGTTGCCCGGCAGACGGGAGGGGAAGTAGTCGCCGGTGTCCAGGAGATGGTGGGCCGTGAGCGCCACCCGCCAGGCGTCGGGGTCGGTGCCGTGGCCGTAGTCGAGGAAGGGCAGGCGAGTCAGCACGAAGACGGCGCTGAGTAGCACGAAGGGCAGCGTGCGCGAGAGGTCTGTGTCGGCGAGGCGCGAGTAGGCGTGCACGCTAGCGGGGGATGTAGAGGCCGCTGGGGGAGGTCTGCGGCGCTGTCTGGCTCTGGGGCGCGACCAGCGGCGTTACGGTCCCGGCCTTCGACACGACCGTGACCTCTTTGCCCTCGGCGGCGAGGAGCAACGCCTGCGCCAGCTCCGTCTCGTCGATGACTCCCGGCGTCGCGTATTCGTCGTTGATCACGGTGACGGGCACCACCGGCGCGCCGACCCGGAGCATCACGTCGGGAAACTCCGCCACCTCGATCACGTCGACTTTGACACGCACGCTCTGCAGCCCGAGCTTGAAGGCGATCTGCGACATGATGGCTGAGTAAGGGCAGGCCGGCGTGATCAGGAGCTTGAGCGTGACGTCAGAGCGGAGCTTCTTGAGGGCGCGTACGGTCTCCGGTTGCAGCTGCACGATTCCGCCCGCCGTCTCGAATAGCGCCTCGATGAAGCCGGGCCACTGCGCGCCGGACGGCATGCCGAAGTAGCGCAGCGCCCGGTTCGCCTGCCCGCGCAGGACGATCGCCGGGACGTTGTCGACGCCGAGGGCTGTCGCGGTCTTGTCGCCGTCTGCGTACTCGTGCACGGTGAGGCTGATTCGGGGGCTGAGCGCCGCCAGCTCCTCGAGCATCGTTTGAACGTCCTCGCAGTACACGCACTCACGCCCCGGCACGAAGATCGCGGTCTGTTTGCGCGTGAAGAGGTCGATGCGCAGGCGGCTCTTGAGCTCGCGCGAGAAGCGCTGGCGCAGCGTGTTCTGGTCGCGCATCGAGATCAAGGCGCGCCGCCTCCCGCGTCCGATTGGCTGAGGCGCTGGTAAGCGACGTAGAGGCGCTGCAGTGTGGTGACGACGGTCATCACGGCGAGCAGCCAGAGTACGTAGAGGATCTGGCCGGAGACGAGGCCTGCCGCCAGCACGATGATGCGGACGCCGCGCGTGAAGAGGCCGTCGTACATCTGCACGTGCTCGACCTCCGCGCGGGCGCGCACGTAGCTGACGCTGAGTGAGCCCACGGCGGTCACGAAGACCAGCATGCTCTCGTCTCGCAGGCCCAGCTCGAGGTAGTACCAGAGCAGGCCGCCGAGGACGACACCCTCGAAAATGCGGTCGATGGTGGAATCGAAGACGCCGCCGAACCTGGTGACGCGGCCGGTCGTGCGCGCCAGGGTGCCGTCGAAGGCGTCGAGGAGCGCCGCCGCGAGCACCGCGAGGCCGCCCCAGGCCAGCTCACCTTGCGCGATGAGAACGGCAGCGCCGAAGCCGCCGAGCAGCTGCGCGACGGTGAGCATGTTCGGGGTGACGCCGAGGCGGGCCAGCACGGCAACCACCGGGCCCGTGACCTGTCGCGGCAGCGAACGCGGCATCGTGAACACTAGCGGTCCTCTCCGCCGCCCCGCCGGGAACAAGGAACCAGGAACGAGGAACAAGCAGGTGGGAGGGGGCGGGTCATACTTCAATCGCCTCGTGGGCCCGGGACGGGGCCAGGCTGCGCTCGTAGGCCAGGCGTTCGTAGTAGGAGAGCACCTGCTGCGAGACGCGGTCCCAGCTGTAGTGCTGCGCGCGCTCGCTGCCCTTGATGCCCATTGCGCGACGCTGCTCGGGGTCATTGACCAGCTCCAGCAGCGCCTGGCCCAAGGCCTCGCCGTCTTGCGGGCGCACGAGGAGCCCTTCGACGCCGTGGGTGATCACCTCGGCGAAGCCGCCGATGTTGCTGGCGACGACGGGGCGCCCTGCGGCCATTGCTTCGAGGAGGATGATGCCCTGGCTCTCGTTGCCGGTGTTGGGGGCGCAAAAGATCTGCGCTGAATGGTGGTAGCGCGGCAGGTCGTCGTTGGACACGTAGCCTACGAACACGACGTCACTGAGGCCGGACTCGCGTACCAGGCGCTCGTACACCTGCCTCTGGCGCTCGTCGTAGCTGCCTGCCACGACGAGCCGAGTGTCGGGCCGGCTGGCCTTGACGATCGCGAAGCCGCGGAGGAGGTAGCGCAGGCCTTTGCGCTTCTCCAGCCGCCCGACGAAGAGGATGTTGATCATGCCGTCGTTCAGCTCTGGGAGTGGCAGCTGCGGCGCTGCAAAGCGTTCTACTTCGACGCCGTTGGGGATGATGTTGTAGTAGCCGGGGAAGTGCGGCGCGATCAGGCTAGCGGCCGCCTGCGACACCGCGATCTTGCCGTCCAGGTGCCGGAAGCCCGCCATGAGCAGCCGCTTGGTGTAGGAGTAGAGCCTCGCGTCGCCGTCGCGCGCGGCGTGGAAGGTGCCGACGTTGATCGCCGTGGAGAAGCGCAGGAAGGTGATGGGCAGGAAGGAGACCAGCGGCTCGTGGACGTGGACGACATCGAAGCACTCCTCGGCGAGGATGCTGCGCACGGGCGCTGCCAGGCGGGGCGAGAGCGACATGCGCGCCACGGAGCCGCCGGCGGGTATCGAGCGGGGGGTGCCCAGGACGATCGCGTGGGGGCTGAGCCCCGTCAGTTTCGAAGACGGCGCGATGATGCGCACCTCGTGCCCCAGGGCGACGAACCGCTCTGCCAGATGGTGGACGTGGTTATTGACGCCACCGGGCACCGCCAGATCGTAGGGGGAGACGAGGCCGATCTTCACTGCGCGTACCTGCTGACGAAGCTCCAGGCCGTCCGTCGCCAGCCCAAACGCCGTGGCGTCGCGCCCAGGCCGGCGAGGGGCACCGAGAGAGCGCGTCTGAGACCGACCTCGCGCAGGCTGGGGAAACGGCCCGTCTCGCCGGTCACCGTCCCGTCTGCGAGGGCACGGCGCAGGTCGAGCGCTGAGCTGCCCTCGAAGCGCGTGCAGGCGCTGCCAATCGCCTGGACGAAGTGCGCGTCGGACGCCCCGACTACCGGCAGGCGATACGTCCCTTCGTTCAAGCGGCGCGCCTTGTCCAGGTAGAAGCGGGTGGTGGGGCCGGCGCTCGCGAGTTCGACGGCGTCGAAGGCGAGGCCGGCGGCTGTGACGCGCGCGAAAGTACCGGGACCGATGCTGCGCGTGAGCCAGCTCAGGGGGTGCGGCACGAAGCAGACGCCGCCCTGGCGCCGGACCGCCTCGATGGTCTCCTCGACGCGGCGCAGGCTGGTCAGGGGCTCCTCGACGTAGAGCGCGATGAGGTGCCCTTCGAGGGTCGTAACCTCCACGCCGGGGACGAAGTCGAAGCGGTAGCCGCCGCGCGCCCAGGTCTCGCGCGCCCGCAGGGCTGTCTCCAGGGAGTCGTGCTCCGTAATCGCCAGCACGTCGAGGCCGGTCTGCGTCTCGGCGTGGTTGAAGATCGCCTCGATGGAGTCGAGGCCGTCGCCGTCGCGGGTGTGGATGTGGAGGTCAGCCTTGCCCATGCCAAGGCTATTCTAGCCGGTGGTGTGGGTGCTGGCAGGCTGGCAGACGGGCAGACCGGGCAGACTTGCAGGCGGGCCAGACTTGCAGATGCTCTGGCAGCCAGGTTTGTCCTTCGAGACCCTCAGGATGTACTGCGCATCGCTGTGGCGCTGCTGCTCCCCCACCCCCTGAAATAAGAAAAGGGATTACCGAGGGGACGCCCCTCGGACTCCCCGCGCATGGGCTGCGCCCCTGAGAACCCTGCTTTGAGGACCTGGGTTTTTCCGAGCTTCGGAAGTCTGACTCCACGCGGCGTCTCCGACGGGGGTAGATTCCTTCTTGCGTCAGGCTGACTGACTTACTTTGGGGGCTCGACCGACTGGGGCGGCGGGGTTGCCGGAGCGGCAGGGCTCCAGACGCGTTCGAGGGGCATCCACTGGCCGGGGTCGGCGGTGATCCAGGTCTCGGCGCGGGCGAGGAGGCGGCGGGCGTTGACCAACGCGTCTGCCCTGGCGCGACCGGTGTCCTGCAGGGGCACCTCATCTTCGAAGAAGATGTCGAAGCCACCGTCAGCGGCGCGGCGGCAGTAGCAGGGGATGAGCGCCGCTCCCGTGTGCGCGGCCAGCTCCACGGCGCCTAGCGGCAACTTCGTCTCGACGCCGAAGAACTCGACCAGCTCGCCGTTGCCCTGGATGTCGCGGTCGCAGGTGATGGCCAGGCATTTGCCGGCGCGCAGATGGCGCAG
>CAZNHI010000167.1:0-5775 GCA_964572535.1 uncultured Dehalococcoidia bacterium | reverse complement strand
GTGATCGCCAGGCCGAGGCCGGTGTTGGCGTCCTTGCTGGCGCCCGCGGGGTCGGCCTGGAAGAAGCGCTCGAAGATGTGGGGCAGGGCGTCCGGCGGGATCATAGGGCCGGTGTTGTGCACGGAGAGCGTGACGTTGCCGTTGTCCGCCAGGGAGCGCAGCGTGACGGTGCCGCCTGAGGGCGTATGGCGCACGGCGTTGTCGACGATGTTGGCCAGAGCCTGCTCCAGGCGGCGGCCGTCGGCGTTGAGCCGGGGCGTTGGCTGGGGCAAAGTGCGTAGCTCGATGCCGGATTGCGCGGCGCGTCTCGCGAATCGCTCCCGCGTGGCCTGCAGCAGCTCGTTGGGCTCCATCTCGTCCGGCTGGATGCGGAACTCGCCCGAATCGACCTGCGAGAGGTAGAGCAGGTCGTCGACGAGGCCGCGCATGCGCACAGCCTCGTCGTTGATGATGCGCCCCGCTTCGGCGTAGGCCTCCGGCGTGCTCAGTGAGCCGTCGACCATCGCCTGGGAGAAGCCGTGAATCGAGGTCAGGGGCGTCTTTAGCTCGTGCGAGACGTTGGCCAGGAAGTCGCGCAGCGTGCGGTGGGAGCGGCTGACCTGGCGCGCCATGTCGTTGAAGGCGTGTCCCAGGCGCCGCACCTCTTCGCCGCCGCGCTCCGGGATCTGCTGGTCGTAGCGACCCTGCGCCATCTCCTCGGACGCCACTGTCATCTCGCGCAGCGGGCGGGTGATGCCGCGCATCAGCAGGCTGGCGGCGATGACGCCGGCCAGCGCCGCTACGCCACCGGCGAGGAAGAGGCGTGGCAGCAGGTCGCGCCAGGCCTGGCTCACGTCGCTCGCCTCGATGGCGACAACGGTCTGTAAGTCGGGCGTGAAGGTGATCGGCACGAAGCCGCGCGGCGTCGCGTAGAAGAACAGCAGGTCCTCCGGGCCGCGGCGCACCTGGTAGCGCGAGTTTGAGATCTCAGAGTTGGTGTCGGCGCCCGCATCCCCGTCGAGGACCTGCGAGACGCTGCTGCCGCGCAGGCTGCCCTCCGTGTCGGCGATGACCATCCCGACGCGGTCGACGAGCAGGATGCGCACGTCGGGGTACTCCTCGTTCAGCACGTCGCTGATCTGGGATGGGCTGGCGCCGCTCAGCTCCAGGAAGGCGGAGCGCAGCGCCACGGGTTCGGCCAGGAGGCCAACCTTCTCCTCCGCGCGTTCCTGGGCTTGCTCACGCAGCAGGTAGACGGTGAATGTGCCGGCCAGGAACAATGACACAAAGATCAGCAGGCCGAACGAGAGGATCAGGCGGAATCTGAGGCTGCGCGGGATCAGCCGGGGTCTAAGACTTTTCGGCAGTAGCCTGCTCATCCACAACAAGCTTGTAGCCCACCCCCCAGACCGTTTGGATGCGCGCTGTGGCGCCGGAGAGCTTCTCGCGCAGCCAGGCGACGTGTACGTCGATAGTACGCGTGTCGCCGAAGAAGTCCTGGCCCCAGACCAGGCTGAGCAAGCGCTCGCGGTCCAGCACCAGGCCTTCGTGGCGCATGTACGCCGTCAGCAGGTCGAACTCCTTGGCGCGCAAAGTAATGGGCTTGCCGCCGATCGTCACCTCGCGTCGCGCAGGGTCGAGGCGTACGTTGCCGGACTCGAGCACGGTGTCGGGGTTTATCGACCCCTGGGAGCGCCGCAGGACGGCCTTGACGCGCGCCACCAGCTCGCGCGGGTTGAAGGGCTTGGTCAGGTAGTCGTCCGCGCCAACTTCGAGGCCGACGATCTTGTCGATGTCATCGTCGCGCGCGGTGAGCATGATCACAGGCACGTTGGAGGTCTTGCGCAGCTCGCGACAGACGCTGAGGCCGTCCATCTCCGGCATCATGATGTCCAGGATCACGAGATCGGGGTTGACGGCGCGCGCTTTTTCCAGCGCCTGCTTGCCATCGTAGGCCTCTTCGACGTGAAAACCCTCATTGCCCAGATAGAGACGCGCCAGCTGGACAATGTTCTTTTCGTCGTCGACTACGAGGATTGTGTTAGCCATAACTCGGAGACGGGCCGACCCTTCAGTTCTCACGATACCACACCCCAAAACCACCACCACCTCGGGGCCGACCCGCCCCTTGCAGCCAGTATCGGAGCCGCGGCCTAAGCCCCAGTGAAGCCAGGGTTAAATAAGTATGAAGCCCGGCGAGGAGGAACCGCGGGAACACTTCGCCGGCCTCGGGTGTCTCGGACAGTTCCACTTGTTCCCTCCGTCCCGCCCGCCGTGGCGCAGCACCCTTTAACGCCGATAAATACCTTGATGAGCAACGCGCTTCTGAAGCTCTTCGCGGGCGTGGCCCTTTGCCTCCTGGCGGCCGTGGCGGCGTATTCGTCGCTCTCTGGCTCCGGGCTGGGCGACTACGGCTCGTTCATCCTGGCCGGGCAGGCATACGAGCAGGGACTCGACCCCTACGGCGTGCACGAAGGGCTGGCGCAGGAGTCGGGCCTGGACCTCGGCTTCGACGACCGCCCGTACTCGCCGAACCTCAATACTCCAATCTCGATCTACCCGTTCCGGCTGCTCGCCTACGCTGACCCGGGCGTAACGCGCTTCGGTCTGCGGTTCGTCTCCGGTGTCGTCTACGTGGCGGCGTGCCTGGCGCTGATGCGGGCGTATCCCTGGCAGCGGCGGCCGCTGGCCGTGCTCTGGCTCGTCGCCGGCGCGGGGTTCTGGTACACGCTGTGGCTGGGCCAGATCTACGTGCTCCTGTTCGGCGCCGGGCTGGGCGGGTGGCTGCTGCTGGAGAAGGGGCAGAACCCCGTGCTCGCGGGCGTGCTGATCGGCGTCACCGTGGCTATCAAGCCCAACTTCGCCGTCTGGCCTCTGTTCCTGCTTCTCGCCGGCCACGGCCGGCCAGCGCTCTCGGCGGCAGTCACCGCGGCGCTGATCAGCGCCGTCCCGTTCCTGCTCGAAGGGCCTTCGATCTACATGCAGTGGCTCGCTGCCGCGCGCGACTACTCGCGGGCCGCGATCGCCGCCAACGGCTCGTTGGTGGGCTCCGCGGCACGTCTCGGCTTCGAGCCTGCCGGCTACGCACTCGCGGGAGTCCTGACGCTCGCGGGTGCGGTCTACGCCTGGCGAACCCGCCCCGGCGTCATGGAGGCGAGCAGCATCGCGCTGGTCGTAACGCTGCTGGCGGGGCCGCTGACCTGGCTGGGCTACACGCTGTTCGCGCTGCCGCTGCTCCTGTCGCGCCACTGGCGGCGCTGGGAGCTTGCCGTGGCGGCGACCCTGGTCATCCCTGCGGGGTTGAGTGCGCTGTCCGGCGAGATCCACCTCGCCGGCATGGTCATTCTCGGGGGTCTGCTGGCGGGCGACGCGCTGCGCAGGCAGGGCGCGGCGTCTGAGGTCGAGCTATTACGCTCGCCTGTGGTTGCGGCCGGGGAAGCAGCCTAGGTTTAAGCGGCCAGCGATTCGAGGCCGAGGTTCTTGCGGATCTGCGGCTTGCGCACCTTCCAGATCACGCTATCGACGATGTAGTGGTGGAAGTTGATCGTCTGGTACGCGACCAGCGTCAGCGGCAGCGTGGAGGCGGGCAGCGCGAACAGCACGCCGTTGAGGCCAAGGTACGCGACCAGCGTCAGGCCCAGCGTCACGCCGAAGTACTTCGCCAGATTGCGAGGCTGGCTCAGCGTTGAGAGCCAGCGGTGCTCCGTGCTGACGCCCGTCTTGAAGCGATTGCGGTTGTACATCCAGACCACGAGCAGGTACTGGGAGTTGTGCCAGACGTTGATCGCCAGCCAGCCGTAGGTGATGTCCGGGATCGCCAGGTAGCCTATACCGAACACGACCGCGTGCGAGGCCATGTACAGGTTGTACGCCAGAGGTAGCTCGCCCACGCGCCAGGCGCGGTACTGCTTGAAGACCCACCAGCAAAGGGCCACCACCGCCGCGGCGCCGCAGATCGCGACCGCCTCGCCGGGTACAGGCAGGACGCGCAGCTCCATGCCCAGGAACTTCTCCGGCGCCTGGTAGGAGCGATAGAGGATGCCCGTGAGCGGCAGCAGATAGAGCGCCGCCTTCATCTCCCAGCCGTTGTCCTTCGCTTGTGGCGTCTTGAGCCGGTACATCTGCGCGACGCCGTAGCTCTGTCGCGTGTAGTGCCACCACTGCCAGTAGAGATACACAGTCGGCAGGGTCCAGGCGCCGATGCCCAACGCCATTGCCAAAACTCCCGCGACGACGGCGAACGGCAGTTTGGTGACGAGCCAGCGGTACTTCTGGAAGCTCTCAGCGTCGAAGGTGAGCCTGGTGAAGGTGCTGATGACGTGGTGATAGCCCAACAGCCAGAGGTCAGCGACCAGAAGGGCGCCGAACAGCGACGGCTCGAAGTGGCTGCTGAGGCCCGCGGTGAGTCCAACCGCCGCCGTACCGGCCACGAACAGCAGATCGAGGCGCACGCCGGAGAGCCAGCCCGGCGTTTGAGCGAAGCCGCGGCGAGTCCGTGTGGCGGCCTGCCGGACTTCGATCCCCCGCAAAGTCGAAACGCTGCTCATTCCTTATCTAAATAATCGACCTCCCCAGCGCGTTTATGGAGCCTCAAGCGCGATTCTTTTACGTCGCTTGCCAAACTCAGGCGTGTAGACCAAAGTCAGCTCGGCATTGAACACGGTGCTGGTCTGCGAGGCGCGCGCTGGAACCCCAAACCGAAACCGATAGCGAACGCGGCAGCGCCCTTGAGGTGCTCTGGGTGGCGACGCGCCTGGGGCTGACGTCCTTCGGCGGGCCGGTGGCGCACCTGGGCTACTTCCACAACGAATACGTGCAGCGCCGCCGCTGGCTCTCCGAGGAGACGTACGCGGAGGTGGTGGCGCTGTCGCAGGCGATGCCCGGCCCCGCGAGCAGCCAGATCGGCATCGCTATCGGCCTCATGCGGGCGGGGGTCCTGGGCGCGATTTGCGCCTGGATCGGGTTCACGCTGCCGTCGGCGGCTGCCCTCATCCTGTTTGGTTACGGGGTCAACGAAATCGGGGACGTTGCCACGGCGGATTGGCTGCATGGCCTGAAGCTGGCGGCCGTGGCGATCGTGGCGCTGGCAGTGTCTAGCATGGCGCGCACGCTGGCGCCGGACCGCGAGCGCGGCACGATTGCGCTGGTCGCGGCGATTGTCATGCTGAGCTGGCAGGCGGCCGGGGCACAGGTCGCCGTGATCGCGCTGGGTGGCGTGGCAGGCTGGCTCCTGTTCGTGCGCTCGGCGACGACGATCCCGGAGGTGCGCATCCCGGTCTTTGGGGGGCGCAATCTCGCGCTGGCGTCCTGGGTCGTGTTCTTCGCGCTCTTGGGGGGCCTTCCGCTGGCCGCATCGGTATTCGATAGCCAGGGCCTCAACCTGTTCGACGGCTTCTACAGGACAGGGTCGCTGGTTTTCGGCGGCGGCCATGTCGTGCTGCCGCTGCTCGAGCGGGAGGTGGTGGCCCCGGGCTGGGTGACGCAGGACGACTTCCTGGCCGGCTACGGGGCCGCGCAGGCTGTTCCGGGGCCGCTGTTCACGTTTTCTGCCTACCTGGGCACTGTGATGGGGCCCTCGCCTTCCGGCGTGCTCGGCGGCGTAATCGCCCTCGTCGCGATCTTCCTGCCGTCATTCCTGTTGATCGTGGGCGGGCTGCCGCTGTGGCGCTTGCTGCGCACCAACCTCTCGTTTCAGGCGGCGCTCAAGGGTGTCAACGCGGCGGTTGTGGGGCTGCTGCTCGCGGCGCTGTACGACCCGGTCTGGCTCAGCGCCGTCGGCGAGGCGTCAGACTTCGG
>CAZNHI010000166.1:0-5822 GCA_964572535.1 uncultured Dehalococcoidia bacterium | reverse complement strand
GGCAACCGCCCTTTCAATCCCGGCTCACCTCTAAGAGGTGAGCCGGGATTCTCTTTGTCCCCGGACCAACAACCAATTTAATCAAGCCAGACTCAATCAATAGGAATTTTTGATGCATTCGCAAGTCACGGCGACAGTACTTGGACTATAGTGAGCGAGTCGGTTGCAGTTCGACAGAATGCACTCTTGCGCGAGTGCCTAGGGAAGGAAAGACATGAGTAACGACTACTGGAACAAAACCCTCGGCAAGCGGGTATCACGAAGGCGCGCTCTCGCCGCGACCGGTGCGACGGCCGCTAGCGCCGCCTTCCTGGCAGCCTGCGGCGGTGATGATGACGATGCCGGCGATGGCGACGGTGCCACGACCGGCGGCACCACCGACCCTGGCACGCCGAAGGTTGGCGGTAACCTGGTCTGGCAGGGCTATGGCGACCCCGGCGGCGGCCTCGAGCTGATCAAGATCGCCAACGCCGGCGTTAATCAAATGGCCAGCCTCACGCACGATCCTTTGCTCCAATTCGCGTACGGTACCCCAAAGTACCCTGGCATCGGGTTCGAAGTGCTCCCGACGCTGGCCACGGCGCTACCTGAGATCTCGCCGGACAAGCTCAGTTTCACGTTTAAGCTCCACCCCAACGCCAAGTTCAGCGATGGCAAGGCGCTCACCTCCGAGGACGTGAAGTGGACCTTCGAAACCCTGGCGTTCGCCCCGGAATCCGCCTGGAGAACCAACACCGCGTTCAACTGGATCGACAAAGTCGAGGCGCCCGATGCTACGACCTTTGTCGTGAAGGCGAACAAAATCAACGCCGACGCCATCCAGTCGCTGGCGTTGAAGAACCAGGCCGGCATCCTGCACAGGCAGCACCACGAGAGCGGCGCGGCGGAGAAGTCGTTCCTGGGCAGCGGGCCCTACCAGTTCGTCGAGTACACCCCGCCGCAGCTCACGAAGTACAAGCGCAATCCGAACTACTGGGCGGCGGCCAGTGCCGGGTACTTCGAATCTATCGACCGTCTCGGCACGTCGGACCAGGAGAAGAAGGTTGCGGACATCATCGCCGGCCAGACACACCTGACCTACTGGTTCGACACCGAGGTACGCGAGCGGATCAAGGGCCAGCGCAAGGACCTGCAGATCTGGCAATACCCGGGACCTGACGCCCGCCAGATCTACATCCGCAACGACGTGCCGCCGTTCAACGACAAACGGGTGCGTCACGCCCTGAGCATGAGCTACGACCGGAATCTGGCCATCACCAACATTCACGGCAGCGAAAGCAAGGCGGACCAGCAGCTCGGACGCTCCGGTGAGGCATGGGAGTTCCGCGGGCCCGAGCAGCTACCGCGGAAAGACTTGTACCAGCTCAACGTCGCGGAGGCCAAGAAGTTGCTGGCTGCCGCGAACGTCACACTGCCTCTCAAGGCGACGATGCCGACCTGGAACGCGACGGTCGTGGGCCAGAAGTACGTGGACGAGATCGTGCTGATCACGACCCAGATGCGCAACCACGGCATCGCCGATTTCACGCTGCAGGAAGAGACCTTCGGCCAGTTCTCGCCCCGCTTCACGGGCGTCTACGACACGGTGCAATGGGGCCCCAACGTGACGAGCGCGCTGCCCGACCTCGGCATCGCGATCTACTCGAAGTACTTCTCGCCGCCGGAGGGCGTGAAAGCGCCAACCCTGAACGTCACCCACGTGAACAAGCCCCTGATCAGCGAACTGGTCACCAAGCAGCTCCAGGAATTTGATCGCAAGGCGCGCATCAGTGTCTTCCGGCAGCTGGAGGATGCGCTGGACGAGGAGATGACCCACACGTCCGGAGTGACCTTTACTCTGGCCTACATGGCGGACAAGAAATTGAAAAACGCCCAGATGCCGCGGGACGCCTACAACGGCTCGTCAGCTTTCTTGCGGTTCTGGTTCATGGGCACCTAGCGTCTGACGTTCGAACGACCGCTCGTTCAATCCCGGCTCACCGCCATGGTGAGCCGGGATTCTCCTTTCCGTCACCACGCCACCCGGAAAAGGAGGGGGCCGTTTCGATCGAGACGGCCCCTCCTTTGAACTCACGCACTCTTTGTTACTTGGCCCACAACCGCTCCGTGGCAATTCGGGCCCCCTCCGACATCGCCCGGAACTTCGCCCAGGCGATCTTCGGGTGCGCCACGCGCCCGCCCAGGCCGCAGTCTGTCCGGCCAGCACGTTCTCTTTGCCTACCAGCCTCGCGTAGCGTTCCAGGCGCTGCGCCACCAATTCCGGATGCTCGACGAAGTGGCTCGAGTGCCCCACTACACCGGGTACCAGCGTCTTGCCGTCCGGCAGCTTGAAGGCTTCGAACACCACCCACTCCCACTCGTGCATCGCGTTCGAAGCCTCGATTGAGTAGCTGCCGGCCCGAGCGCTGAAGATTATGTCGACTATGTCCTGGAGCGGGATGTCATGCGTGTGCGGGCCATGGCCGCTGCCCCAGCACACGTGCAGCCGGATCTGGTCCTCCGGCAGATCGCGTAGCGCGTGGTTCAGCGCATCTACCCGCAGCTGCGCGTACTTGCGATACTCCGCCACGCTCATCTCCGGGAACATCTGCCAGCCGTCCGGCAGATCCGGGTCGTCGATTTGCAGCACCAGCCCAGCGTCGACAATCGCCGTGTATTCCTCCCGCATTACCTCAGCGATCGCGTAGAGAAACTCCTCCTGGCTCTTGTAGTGATCGTTCTGCAGCCAGTGCTCAATCGTCCCCGGCGAGTTGGCAGGCAGGAATCCTTCGACGCCCGGGTGCTTGGCCAGCGCTGCTTTGAAGTTTCGAATGTCCTCCCGGACGTACTCTTGTCCCACGTAGCGCAGCGGCTCCACGCAAACCGACTCTGTCCCTGCCCCGGCCACAACACCGCCCGGCAGGATCGCACCCGGCGTCCGCGGCCGCCCGAAGAAGTCGTGCGCCTCGAAGTACTCCGGGAAGTCCCGCATGTCACGCTTGGAGATGTTCATCTCGAACGAGCTGCCGTCTGGCTTGACAGCCCGGGTCACGAAGCCTGCCAGGCGCTCTCGCACGTAGTTAGTGAAGTTCGTCTTGCCCAACTCGCCATCGTTCACGCTGTCCAGGCCGCAAGCCACTTGCATGTCCACCACGTCAACCACCGACTGCGCCAGCAGCTGCTCCAGCGCCGCCTGGTTATAGGTGTCGCCGCGACCGCGCGCCATGACCAGAGGCACCAGCGCATCCGGTCTCGGCAGCGAACCTGCGTGCGTTGCAATAATCCGTTCCGAGCTGTCCTTCACTTACGTGAGTCCTTTCCACTGCGTGGGACGTAGGATGCCGTCAAATGCGCCCCTTAGCGTGGGTATGGGGGTGTCCCCATCTTCAGTGCGCCGAGCTGTCTCTCAACGTGGCGCCCCCTCAAGAAACAGGGTGGTGGTTTGCGGCTAGTCGTCGGTGGGCTCGGAGGCATACAGCGTCCAACGATTCGTTAATAGCTTGCCTAATTCGCGGGCTTGTAGCAACCGGCAGGGGGCGGCCGCACAGAGCGCTATTCAGATTCAAATTCCGCGTGATACAAGCTCTGAATAGTGCGTCCATACGCCGCCTATGCGTGGTTGTCCCTGCTGCATGACGTCGCGAAAATGCGGCAATTCTCGCAGTGCGGTTCTATTCGTCATCTCATCGATGTTTTCTTCTGAAATTGCGGAATGATTAATACCGGCGGCACAACAGGCATACCAGTTCATGCGTGCCTGCTCCTCCAGTTGCAGCATGTTCATCACCGCCTCCTCCAGACTCGCCCCCGTGGTCGTCGCGCCGTGCCCGCACAGCAGCACCGCCTTCGAGTCGCCCAGCAGGTTCGCGACTTCCATCCCCTCCTCGTCAGACTGGATCGTCTTGACGTGCGGGTAGACTGGCAACGGCCTGCGCACCAGCTGAATGCCTTCCTGGCACATCGGCTGCAGCGGCACTTCCAGCACGCTCATGACCACCACAAAGCGCGGGTGTACGTGGACTATCGACTGCACTTCCGGGTACGTCCGGTAGATGCAGGAGTGCATCTTCACTTCGAAGCACTGTGTACCACCCGGCGGCCCTTCGACCAGAAACCCCTCCAGGTCGCACACCACCATGTCTCGCGGCCGCATGCGCGCCAGCGCATCCATGACATAACCCCGGCCCTTCACCACGAAGCGGTCCGGCGCCTCCGGCACGCGCATGCTGGCGTGGCCGTTCGCCGCCAGTACGCCCGTCGCCAACCCTGTCTCCGCCAGCACCCGGTTCGCCGTCGCCACCTGCTCCTTGATCTGCTCGAACATCTCAATCCTCCTTCTTCAATACAAAAGCGGCCTCCGCTCTTCGCGGAGGCCGCTCTTTTCTAGCCTCTGGCCTCTAGCTTCTTGCCTCTTACCCCCAGGGACCCAGGAATGCCTCGCCCTCGAAGCTGTCAGGCAAGGCCTCCAGCGTCTCCGGCCACACGTTCTCAACGGCGCGCCGGGCGCTCGCGGGGCGCACCTTGCCATCCCAGCCGACCTGCTCCATGTAGTGGTAGAGCTGGATGCAATGCCCGTCGGCATCGAAGGCGTGTGCCACGTGGTCCATGCCTGGTCGTGTCGCAGCCGGAGGGTTGCGGTCCACGCGCACGCCGTTTTCCTCCAGGAAGTCGCAGGCGTCGCGCAGCTGCTTGTAATTCGCCACCTGCACGCCGAACGACATCGACGTTGTGTGCTCGCTCATGCCCAGTGTCTTACGCAGCGACATCGGGTACAGCGCCACCGAGTGATGCTCCGTATTCGTGCGCATGAAGGCGACGCGCTGCCCGTCGATCTTCGTCTCTTCGCTCGTCACGAAGCCCAGGATGTCGCGGTAGTAGGCCTCCGAAACGTCGAGGTCTTCCACGAACAGACTTACCGGCCCGATGCGCGTGATCTTGAACGGCCGCGGCAGCAGCACGCCCTGCACGTTGTACTTCGCCGGCAGCTCATCGACGTGGCGGTAGCCGTGAGTATCCTCACCAGCTGCCAGCGTGTCCTGCACTTCCTGGAACTCGTTGATCTGCGGCAGCGCCGGAGCCTCGCGGAAGCCGCGGTGGTACATGGACCGCGGCTTGCTGTGGCCTTCCCAGCCCACCTGCTCGATGCCGTAATACAGCTCGTTTACGTGGCCGTCCGGGTCGTACACGTAGGCATGCCAGTTGCTGCCCGGCATGTCGCGGCCCACGCGCTGCAGCTTGGCGCCGCGTTCGGTGAAGAACTTCGCCGCCCCGCCGACCTCCTCCAGGCTCCCAACCTGCCAGGTGATCTGGTTGATCGTGATCTTTGAGCCGCTGTCACCACGCAGCGCGTCCATGACGCCCTTGTTGAACAGAACGAAAGTGTGGTGGTCCGTGTTATGTCGCGTAAAAACGCCCGGTGTGGTGTCCGAAATCTGCGCCTTCTGCTCGTCGCTCAGCCTGGCGGCCATGTCGGCGACGTCTGAGATCTTGAAGCCCAGCAGGTCGACGTAGAAGCGTTTGCACTCGGCCATGTGCACCGTGTTGAAGCCAAAGTGTCCCAGCCTGCGGATTTTGAACGGCCGGTCCAGCATCACGCCGCCGACGTCGTACTTGGTTTGTACTGCCGTAGTCATGCGATTCCCCTTTCACGGGCAACGCGGCCCTGGCCGCAACCCCCGGCGCCAAGCCGCGCCTGCCCCGCGATTCTAGCAAGATTCACTCTCGCTTCACAGTACTAAGTAACGCGTCCGGCGTTGGTCCATCACCTCCGGCGTTCGAATCTGAGCTCCCCTCTCCGTCGACGGAGAGGGGTTGGGGGTGAGGGCTGCAAAACCCGCGAAACG
>CAZNHI010000165.1:0-5838 GCA_964572535.1 uncultured Dehalococcoidia bacterium | reverse complement strand
TAACAACCGCGTCTGACGCAGTCGAGAGGCTGGTCGCCATGTCGATGGCGGCGCCGAGCTTAGGCTCGACGAAAGTCTCAATGCCCTGGTCGCGAAACACGCGCGCCACAGATTCGGCATCGAGGGCGCGAGGGTGGTCCGCCTTCGTAGCGATGACGCGCAGCGCGGCCGGCTCGATCGCCATCGCGAGACCTTCGAGGTCCTTGTCGTCCATGACGCCAACAACCAGGGTTGCACGGTCGATGCGCAGATACTCAAGCAGCGTGTCGCGCAGGCAGCGGGCGGAATCGGCGGTATGCGCGGAGTCAACGACGATCAGCGGCCGGCGCTTCAGCGTCTCGATGCGCGCGGGCCACTTCACGCTCTCGAGCCCGGCCTGGATGGCTGCTTCGGGGAGGTTTACCCCGGCCTTGACCAGCGCCTCGACGGCGAGGATGGCTGTGGCGGCGTTGTCCAACTGGTGCTTGCCGAGCAGCGGCAGCTTGGCCTGGTAACCGCCGGTGGGGGTACGCAGCCGGAAGGTCTGGCTCTCGGAACCGGCGCTGTCGCGGCGCAGGTTGCAGACCAGAGCTACCTCCGTCAGTGGTGATCCGCGGGCGGCCGCAACCTCCCGGATAACCTCGGCGGCGGACTCGCGCTGCGGCGCCATGATCGTGGGGCAGCCGGCGACGATAATGCCGGCTTTCTGGCGCGCGATCTCCGCGATCGTGTCACCGAGGATGTCGCGGTGCTCGAGGCCGATGTTGGTGATCACGCTGCAGTCTTTGGTCTCGAACACGTTGGTGGAGTCCAGCGTGCCCCCGAGGCCGACCTCGATGACTTGCGCCTGCACTTCATGCTTGCGGTAGAGCAGGAAGGCGAGCGCGGTCAGCGCGTCGAAGGTGACAAGGGGGCGATCCGGTAGGCGCTGCTTCACACGCTCGATCGCCGCCGCGACCTCGGTCAGTCCTGCGGCGAACTCCTGGGTCGTTACGGGCTGGCCGTCGATCTGGATGCGCTCCGGGAAGCGGTGCAGGTGGGGGCTGGTAAACAGGCCGGTGCGCAGACCGCCAGCGCGCAAGATCGACTCAACCATCGCCGCAACGCTGCCTTTGCCCTTGCTGCCGGCGATGTGCACGGTGATGCGGCCAAGATGCGGGTTGCCCAGCTCCTCCAGAAGCGCCAACACAGGCGCCAGGTCTGGTCGGCTGGAGAAGCGCCCGCTGCGCTCGAAATCAGCGAGGCTGTAGAGGTAACGAAGGGATTCGATGTAGTCCAAGGGGACTCTTGCTTAGGGTCTTACGGCTTCGGTGGTGGAGGGTGCTGCCAATCGTGAACCGAGGCCGGTCCATTCGAGGAGAGAGGCGCCCCAGACGAGGCCGCCACCAAAGGCGACCATCGCGATGCGGTCGCCGGGCTTGAAGCGTCCTTCTTCCCAGGCCTCGCACAAGGCGACAGGGATCGAGGCGGATGACGTGTTGCCGTACTTCTCGACGTTAGAAATCATGCGCTCCGGCGCCAGGTTCATCGCCTTGCCCACGGCGGAGATGATCCGCTGGTTCGCCTGGTGCGGCACCACGAAGTCGATGTCCTCGACGGTGAGGCCTGCCTGGGCGATCGCCTGGCGAGTGACCTCCTCCATGGCGCGGACTGCAAACTTGAACACCTCTCGGCCGTCCATGACGATGCAGAAGCCCTCGCTCTCGGCGACGCTGCTAGGGGAGCTGGCCGGTCCACGGGCGTACAGCAGGCGCGCTCCCGAACCGTCGCTCTTGAGGACGAAGGGGCCGACGCCGCCGGTCTCGCCCCGCTCAAGCACGACCGCGCCGGCGCCGTCGCCGAACAGGACGCAGGTAGCGCGGTCGGACCAGTCGATGATCCGAGACAGCACCTCGGCGCCAACTACCAGCACACGCTCGTAGACACCGGCATTGATGAACTGAGTGCCGGTGGCCAGCGCTGCCAGGAAGCCGGTACAGGCAGCGTTGATGTCGAAGGCGGCGGCAGAACTGGCGCCCAGCGCTTCTTGAATCAGGGAGGCGGAGGCGGGGAACATGCCGTCCGGCGAGCAGGTGGCGCAGATAATCAGGTCTATCTGGTCGGGACGCAAGCCTGCGGTCTGCAGGGCCATGCGCGCCGCCAGGGCGCCCATGCTGGCCGTGGTCTCGTCATCGGCGGCGAGCCGGCGCTCCCGGATGCCGGTGCGGTCCACGATCCACTCGTTGGAGGTCTCGACCATGCGCTCGATGTCGGCGTTGGTCAGAACCCTGGAGGGCAGGTATTTACCTACGCCAACGATACGGGCTGCCATGTAGTCTCCTGGGAGCGTCAACTAACCGACGCTAAGGGCCCATTCGTTTTCGCGGCGATGGGCCGCAGCGATGGCTTAGGGCAGTGTAGGAGCGGCCCGCCAAGGGGGTCAACAGCCTTGACAGGAGGGGGCCTGTTTGGTAGCTTTAGCAGGCGATTAGCACTCGCACGGTTAGAGTGCTAAAGAGGCTCGAAATGCTAACTGAGCGCCGCTCTGCTCTTCTGAATCTCATCGTTGAAGAGTACGTAGACACGGCTCTTCCCGTAGGTTCAAAGTACATCGTGTCCAAGCACGACATGCCGGTCTCGCCTGCGACGGTGAGGCTGGAGATGGCGCGCCTGGAAGACGAGGGCTTCATCAGCCAGCCTCACACGTCCGCCGGCCGCGTGCCGTCCGACAAAGGATACCGCTACTACGTCGAAAGCCTCATGGCAGAAGAGACGATCCCCTGGGAAGAGCAGGAGACCATTCGTCACCAGTTCCACCAGGCGGAGCGCGCCATGGAGCAGTGGTTCCAGTTGGCCGCCGCAGTCCTGGCGCACTCCGTGAGCAACTTTGCAGTCGTCACATCGCCTCACAGCACTGAGACGCGGCTACGTCACGTTCAGCTGGTGCCGCTGCACGAACTGAGCGCCCTCTGTGTCGTTGTCCTGAACGAGGCGCGCATTCGCCAGCAAGTGCTTGTTTTCCGCGAGCCAGTCGATGAGCAGGCGCTGCTCGCTGCCTCGAACCGGATTAACCACCGCCTTGGAGGCATGTCCCAGCTCGACGTGGTGCGCCTGACGGAGCCGGCGTCTGACGTCGAATCGCAGGTTGTGCGCGCGATCAGTGAGCTGATGGACCAGGAGTCGCTCGCTCTGGGCGAAGTTTTCCGTGACGGCGTGCGAGAGGTGCTTTCGCAACCGGAGTTTGCGCGCTCGGAGCGCATGCTCGACATCATCGACATCCTGGAGCAGCGCACGCTACCGACGGCGATCCCGATCCGGCAGCTTGGTGACGCTGGCATCAGCGTCGTGATCGGCAGCGAGAACAGCCACGACGCGTTGCAAGGCTGTAGCGTGGTAGTGGCCCGCTACGGCACGCTGGGCGGTCCCACGGGCGTGGTGGCAGTCCTGGGCCCGACGCGTATGCGTTACTCACGCACGATACCCACGGTGCGCTACCTGGCGACGCTGCTCGGCGACCTGATGTCGCAGATCTAAGCCCCGTCCTCAGGAAACTCATACCTGTCGAGGTAACTGATCTATGTCCGTTCGAGAAGACGAGGAGCCACCGCGAATCATCGACCACCGCGCCTCCCAGCAACCGGAGCGTGAGCAGAGCGGCGAGAAAGAGGACGAGGCCACGCAGGATAGCCCGGCGACACTAGAAGCGCAGCTGGCGCAGGAGAAGGAGCGCGCAGAGTCGTACCTCGCGTCCTGGCAGCGCGCGGCCGCCGATTATCAGAACTTCAAGCGCCGGGTGGAGCAGGAGCGCTCCGAAGTGGCGCAGATGGCCAATCTGGCGCTGCTGATCAACCTGCTGCCGCTGATCGATGATCTCGAGCGTGCGCTGGAGAACGTCGATTCGCACCTCGCCGGGCTGACCTGGCTGGATGGCATTCGCTTGATTCACCGCAAGTTCCAGGCCCTGCTGGAGATTAACGGCGTCACCGAAGTCCTGGCTGACGGCCAGCCCTTCGACCCCAACCTGCACGAAGCCGTGATGTACGGCGACGGCCCAGAGGGCACGGTGACCAACGTGGTGCAGAAGGGCTACATGCTGGGCGGCCGCGTCCTGCGCCCCGCGATGGTTGTCGTTGGCAACGGTGGCAAGAAAGAGGAGCAGGGCTGAACAGGATGCCCATCTTCGGCGGCAGCAAACGCCCCAGCCTCGATGGCCTCACGCGTGAGGAAGAGCAGCGCCGCAACGCTCTGAGCCCGGAAGTGCTGCGCCGATCGGGTGAGACGGGCGTGGTAGGCCAGGCGCCGGCCGCAGCCGCGATCCTGCGTGAGAAGATCCTGGCTGAGCCACGCGAGCTGCTGTGGCCGCTGCTGCTGGGCAGCCAGATGATGAGCATGCGGCGCTTCGGGCAGGCGATCGACGCCTTTAACGAGGCCGTTGAGCGCGACCGCAACGAGGTGCGCGCCCGCTACGGCGCCGCGATGGCGTGCTACCGCGCCGCTGAGTACAAGCAGGACCACGGCGAGGCCTCGACGGATGAGGTCGCGCCGGCAGACATGACTGTCGACAACCTGTATCAGGAGTCGCTGCGTCACTTCCATGACGCCATGGAGCTGACGCCGGACAAGAACGAACGCGACGAGCTGGCGTCTGCCGCCGCGACCGTGAGACGGGCGGTAGCACGTAAGGCCGGGCGCCTATGAGGTGGCAGTAATGTCTAGGAACCTATTTCAGCAAAACGTAATAGCTTTCATCTGGGACTTCGACAAAACCCTAATACCGGGATATATGCAGGAGCCGCTATTCCGACGATACGGGGTGGATTCGGCCCGCTTCTGGGAGGAGAGCAATGGCCTCACTGACTATTACCTGCAGAATGAACAAGTCAACGTTAACCGCGAAACGGTCTACCTGAACCACATCCTGACCTACGTGGCCAATGGCCAGATGGCTGGCCTGACAAATGCAGTTCTGCGAGAGTGCGGAGCGGATATCGAGTTCTATCCTGGCCTGCCGGATTTTCTTGGCCAATCCAAGCAAGTCGTCGAGCAAGATCCCGAATTCAGTCGCCACGGCATAACGGTGGAGCATTACATCGTCAGCACCGGGCTTCGCCAAATGATTCTCGGAAGCAAGATTGCAAAGCACGTGGCGGGCGTTTGGGCCTGCGAGTTCATTGAGGCGCCAGCATCTCCAGATTACCTCGTGAAGGGCATGCAGCCGGGGATGGCACTAATTGGAAGCAGGGCGCGAAAAGGTGGAGTCCGGCCCGTGGGTGAAACGAGTCGCGGCGTGAGTCAGCTTGGCTACACAATCGATAACACCACCAAGACGAGGGCTGTATTCGAGATTAATAAGGGTTCGAACGTGGAGACGATTGACGTCAATGCGCGGATGAGTGCTGAGGATCGTCGCGTGCCTTTCCCGCACATGATCTACACGGCTGATGGTCCGAGTGATGTACCGGTCTTTTCAGTCCTCAACCAATATCGTGGCCATACCTTCGGTGTCTATGATCCAGATTCGCTTGACCAGTTTCGTCAGGTAAAGGCTCTTCAAGAGCAGGGCCGTATCCAGTCCTTTGCGCCGGCTGACTACCAGCCCCGGACACAGGCCTATCTCTGGCTTACAGAAACCGCTAAGGACGTGGCCCGTCGGATCGTGCTCGCTCGAGAAGAAATTCTGAGCGATCGAGTCAAGGCTCCCCCTGCACATATCATCGAGACTAGAAGGGGCCAGCCCGCAACCGAGGCTGCTGACGGTGGCACGCTAGAAGAGAAGGAAGCTGAAGAGCCGGCGACTGGCGACACTGTCGGCTTGGGAGGATAACTGTATGGCAAAAGTAATTGGAATTGACCTGGGGACGACAAACTCCTGCGTCGCGG
>CAZNHI010000164.1:0-5845 GCA_964572535.1 uncultured Dehalococcoidia bacterium | reverse complement strand
CACCGGTGACGCCGGGCTGAAGGACGCCGGAGACTCGGACAGCGTAGGGCTGGCCGTGCTGGCGCTGGCGGCGCTGTCTCTGGGCGCCGTGCCATTGCTGCAGCGGCGCGCCTGAAGTCAGCGCCGCCGCGAATGCGGGCACTGGAGCAACCCTTTAGCTGCCAAGGATTCAATCTTCCGTAAATGATCGCTCAAGATCGCGGCCCTAGAATGAGCGCGATCGGATGGGCGTGAAGGAATGATCATGGGAATCTCCGGCGAGAGCGCCGTCGCCTTCGGCTCTGCTCTGGAGCAGATCGAGGCGGAATTGCGTTGGGTTTCGCTGCGACTGCGCGTCGTGGTTGAGCGGTCGCGCCAGAGCCGCTCCGTCGGCCCACCGGCCGAGTACCGCGGTCTCTACATCACCGACGAGGAAGTCGACGGCCTCCTGAGCCGCGGCAGGGCAGAGTTTGAGGCGGAGCCACTGATCGCCCACGCTGCCGCGCTGAGACGGGAGCTGGACGATCGAGCCGCGCGCAGCCTCGCAGAGGGCGTCGATCTGCCGTTGGAGCGCATCGCGCGGGACTTCGGGCTCAACCCGGCGGAGCGCCTGGTGATGATCGTGGCGCTGGCGCCGTATCTCGATGCCGCTTACGAGAAGGTCTACGCCTACGCCAACGACGACATCACGAAGCGCTGGCCAACCATCGGCCTGACCCTGGAGGTGCTGTGCGACGAGCAGTCAGGCAGGCTGGCGTTGCGGCCGTTGTTCTATCAGGACTCGCCGCTGGTCAGGCACAACCTGATCGTGATCGGCGACCAGGGGCCCACCGGCCAGGCGCTGCCGATCCGTCAGCTCTCGCTCGACGCGCACGTCGCCGAGGTGCTGCTGGGCTACGTCGGCCTCGACCCGCGCCTGCACGCCGTCGCGCGCCAGATGGGATTCGAGGAGCGCGGCGGCGGCACGGGCCAAGCACTGGCTTCGGCGATTCGTCAGCGTATGGACTCCCGCATCTACATCGGCGGCCGCTGGCAGGCGGAGAAGGAGCAGGCGATCGTCAGCGCTTGCGCGGAGCTGGGAGTGGGCCTGGTCAGCCTGAGTATGCCGTCCCTGCTGCGTGCCCACGAGCCCAACAAGCTGCTGGCGCTGGCCCTGCGAGACTCGCGGCTGCTCGGCGCGGCGCTGATGATCGATGGCTACGGCGGCCAGGACTCGGAGCACGAGATGGCATCGTTCTCCGGCGAGCTGGCGATCGGCCTGAAGGAGCACCCGCTGCCGGCGCTGTTCTGCGACCGCTCGTCGACGCCCGCGCATCTGCCCATCGACCTGCACATTCAGTTTGACTTCCCGATGCCGGCATTTGAAGAGAGGTGCGCGAGCTGGCAGGCCACTGGAGGTCTGGACCCTGAGGATGCGGAGCAGCTCGCGGCCATGTACAGGCTGGGCGCGCGCGAGGTGCGCTCGACGGTGGAGATGGCGCGTAGCATCGCCAACCTGGACGGCAGGCTCAGCATGACGCTGACCGACCTCAAGACGGCGGCGCGTACGCAATCGCAGCCCCGCCTGACCAGTCTGGCCCAGAAAATCACGCCGAACTTCACCTGGGAAGACATCGTCCTGCCGGACGACAGGATGGCCCAGCTGCGCGAACTCACCAACCAGGTGCTCTACCAGCACGTGGTCTACGAGGACTGGGGTCTGGCCAAGAAGTCGTCGCTGGGACGCGGCGTCGCGGCGCTGTTCGCCGGGCAGTCAGGCACCGGCAAGACGATGGCGGCGGAGGTGATCGCCAACGACCTCGGCCTCGACGTGTACAAGATCGACCTCTCAGGGCTCGTCTCGAAGTACATCGGCGAGACAGAAAAGAACCTGGCGCGCGTCTTCGAAGAGGCCAGCGACACCAACGCGATCCTGTTCTTCGACGAGGCGGACGCCGTGTTCGGCAAACGCAGCGAGGTGAAAGACTCGCACGACCGCTACGCCAACATCGAGGTGAGCTACCTGCTGCAGAAGATGGAGGAGTATGACGGCATCGTCATCCTCGCCACCAACCTGCGCTCCAACCTGGATGATGCCTTCCTGCGGCGCATGCGGGGCATCGTCGAGTTCCCGTTCCCGGAGGTTGAGGACAGGCTGCGCATCTGGCAGCGTACGTTCTCCTCCGCGGCGCCGCTGGCTTCTGACGTCGATCTGCCCTTCATGGCAAAGCAGTTCCGGATCGCCGGCGGCAACATCCGCAACATCGTGCTGCTGGCCGCCTTCCTGGCTGCCAGCCACGACGAGGACATCGGCATGTCGCACCTGATCCAGGGCGCCAAACGCGAGTACCAGAAGCTGGGCCGGCTGATCGCGGAGTCAGACTTCGGACGCTGGTACGGCGAGGTGCGGTCGTGAGCGAGCAGGCGGCATCGGTCCGAGCGGAGCCTGCGGAGGCTCGCCAGCCGAAAACGCACCCCGAGCCGGCAAGCCAGCCGGCAAAAGAGCCTGTGGCCGCCAGCTTCGGCGGCCTGTCCGGACTTCTGCGGATGGACGATGGACGCAGCGGCGGGTTCAAGCGGTCGATCACGAGACATATGTTGCAATTGCAAGCGTCGCGCGGCAACCAGCACGTCCAGCGGGTCATGCGCTCTTCGAAAGGAGAGGCGCTCGGGTCCGCGACGCAAAGCAGCCAGGACGTCCGGAGGTCTCCAGGTCCCACGGACGTCAACGAGCAGGCGGTTGCACGCAGCCCCGAGGGGCTCGTTGTCGAATCTCGAGCGGAGCCTGGCCAGATTCAGCGTGACGAGGCTACGACGGCCATAACGCTCACGCTCGGGGAGCCTCAGAACGGGACCTACACGGTCGATGGGGCTGACCTGGAAGCCGCGGGAAACCAGATGAACAGGCGGGGAGAATGGGGCCAAGGCGGGGCCAGAAACATCGTGGCCACGCCTGGAGCCGCCAACGCAGATGGCATACTCACCAGCATCACGATCACCGCTGTCTTGTTCACCACGCTGCCGATCTGGAGTCGCCTTGCTTCAAAGCCGGAGCGTGTGAGAAATGAGTGGAACCGCATGCTCGGCGCCCTGCGGGGGCACGAGGACCACCATGTCTCCATCGCCCGGACGCACCTGGAGGAGTTGAGGACTTCGCTGGTCGGTACGTCGGAGGCGGCCTTTCAGAGCGTTTGGAGGGGGAAGATGACGGCGCTTCAGGCCGCCCAGGCTGCGTACGACACCTCCACGACCAATGGTCAGACCGAAGGCGTGATGCTTGACCTCAATGCCGAGGTAGAAGAGGAAGCAGCCGAGGCTGAAACCGTTGGCATACCGGAATGAGGAGCAGTGGCTTTGGCTGGACGGGTGTTCGCCTTGTAGGTGCAGAAGTAACTCGAGCGCGTCAAACAGGAGACAGCCGGCCGGGGCCTTGACGGCAGGACTATGGTTAGAGTTACCGGTTCAGCTCATCTCAGCTGACGAAGGAGGATCCCGATGCCCACGCATGATAGCGAGCGAAACGACGATCTGATCAAGGCCCAGCAACGGCGGGATCAGCAGCAGTCAGACCCGCGGGCGGACCGTGGCGGGAGTGACCCGTCGCACCTGCTCTCGGCGCTGGGCAACGCGCGCGTGCAGCGCCTTATGCGCTCGGCGCTGCATCGGCAGGCGGACGGCTCGGCCGGAGTCGACGACGCGGTCGCGAAGTCGATCCAGTCGCAGCGCGGTTCCGGCCAGGCGCTGGACGAGGGCGCCCGGCGTAGCCTGGAGCCTGCCTTCGGCGAGGACTTCTCGGACGTCCGTGTGCACACAGACGGCGAGGCCAACACGCTGAACCACGCCGTTCAGGCCGAGGCCTTCACCACGGGTCAGGATATCTTCTTCCGCGAAGGCAACTACAGCCCCGGTAGCTCGGACGGCCAGAAGCTGCTGGCGCACGAGCTGACGCACGTGGTGCAGCAGCGCTCGGCGCCGCCTACCACCGAACTCACGGTCAGTGACCCGGAAGACGCCTCCGAGCGCGAGGCCGGCCACGTGGCCGACTCCTTCAGCGCCGCTGCACCCACGGCATCGGTGAGCCGTCAGCCGGAAGAGGAGATGGCGATGTCTCGGCTCGCCCGTGCGGAGGCACCGGAGGAAGAGGAGCTGCAGATGACTCGGCTCGCCCGTGCGGAGGCACCGGAGGAAGAGGAGCTGCAGATGACTCCGCTCGCCCGTGCGGAGGTACCGGAGGAAGAGGAGCTGGCAATGTCTGCCCTCGACCGCGCGGAGCCTGAAGAAGAGGAATTGCCTGCCTAGGCGATTACTGGCCCAAGCACTCCATTACGGAACCATGAAGCCGCGACGCAGGTCGCGGCTTCTTTCGTTTCTGCAGGGCCCGCCTCAATTTACTTTCAATTTTTCCTCAATTGTCCGTGACTAAGCTGCGCAGCAATGCTCAATGAACTGGACGAGAGCCTGAAGACGCTGCTTGTGCAAGATCTGCCGCGCGTCACGGAGCGCATCGAGGCCGATGGCTTCGACATAAGCTTCGACGTGCCCAATCGCGAGTTCCGCTCGCGGCTCACACGCCCTACGCTCTCGCTCTACCTCTACAACATCCAGGAGAACCTGGAGTTGCGCGGCCGGACCTGGAACGTCACTCGCCAGAACGGCACCGTGACCACGCGCCGCCCACCGGTGCGCCTGGACTGCAATTACATGGTCACGGCCTGGTCGAACGAGGTCGAGGACGAGCACCGGCTGCTCACGGGCGCCACTCGCGTGCTGTTTCGCAACCCGATCCTGCCCGCGGACGTACTGCACGGCTCGCTCAGAGACGGCTTCGAAATTTCGACGGAGGTCGCGCAGCCGGAGTCTTTCAAGGACGTGGTCGACATCTGGAGCGTCCTGGACAATGACCTGCATCCATCGGTGCGCGTCACCGTGACGATCCCGCTGGAGCTCGACGTCGAGTACCAGAGCCCCGCGGTCCGCGGCCACGACGTCGGCGTCGATAGCCCAACCTGGCAGCCCGGCCCCACCAGGCCGATGCGAATCACGGGGCGCGTGGAGCAGGACGGCCAGCCGGTGGCTGGTGCGCTGGTGCGCGCGGACTACGCCTCCGCCACCACGGACGATAGTGGTGAGTACGTGTTGAACAACGTCACTCCGGGCCGCCAGTTGTTCTGGGTGAGAGTCAAAGAGACGTTCTATCAGCTGGAGGCGGATCTTCCGAAGGACAGCGTGATCACACTGCCGTCCGCAACAACACCACCGAGCGGGGACTCCGGCGGCGAGCCCCCTACGCCAGACCAACCAGCGAACGATCCCCCGACGCCGGCCGAGCCCGGCAATGAACCGCCGGGGCCGAGCCGTCCGGCACGCACGAGGTTAAGGAACCGAGAGTAGGACGAGGACCGGCGACGAGACACGCGCCGGCCACACTCCCAGAGGAGGAGAAGGAAGATGCCAACAACTTATCAGGCCCCAGGAATCTACGTAGAGGAAGTCCCGGGTGGTAGTCGGCCCATTGAAGGGGTAGGCACTTCTGTCGCCGCCTTCGTGGGCTTTGCCGAGAAGGGCCCCCTCAACAAGCCGGTGCGCGTGACCAACTGGACGCAGTACGTCAACAACTTTGGCGGCTTCATCAAGACCGGTTACATGCCGCTTTCGATCTACGGCTTCTTCGCCAACGGAGGCGGTAACGCGTGGGTCGTCCGCGTGGGCGGCGACGTTATCAGCCAGCCCGCCGTGGCAGCACTATCGGCGCGTACCGGTACAGACGTCGACTCGCTGCGCATCACCTCGAAGCTCAGCGGCGCCGACGGCAACGACGTTGTGGTCGATATTGCCGAGGAAGCACCGCCGGCGCCCCCCGCGGCCGAGGCCGGTGGTGCCGCGGCAC
>CAZNHI010000163.1:0-5847 GCA_964572535.1 uncultured Dehalococcoidia bacterium | reverse complement strand
GCGGCCTTCGCGGCCGATGATGCGGCCCTTCATCTCTTCGGACGGGATCGGCACCACGGAGACGGTGGACTCTGAGACGGTCTCGGTGGCGATGCGCTGGATGGTGGCGGTAAGGATCTCGCGGGCTTTGGGGCCGGCGTTCTCCTTGACCTCCTCCTCGATCTGGCGCACGAGGCGGTTGGCCTCTTCGCGGATCTCGACCTCGACCTCGGTCATGAGCACGGTGCGCGCTTCGCTCTGGGTCAGGTGCGAGACGCGCTCGAGCTCGGCCAGACGCTGTTGCTGCAGCTCTTCGATGATCTTGCGGGCCTCATCGATCTTCTGCTCGCGGTCCGAGAGGGCGTTGTCTCTGCGGTCGATGGTCTCCTGTTTACGGTCGAGGTTCTCTTCGCGCTGAGAGACCCGCTGCTCGAGGCGCATGGCCTCCTGTCGCAGCTCTTTGGCCTCGTTGTCGGCCTGCGCGCGGATACGGATTGCCTCCTCTTTGGCTTCGAGGAGGAGCTCTTTTTCCTTGGTCTGAGCCTCTGCGATCAGGCGTCCCGCGTCAGCGGACGCGCCCGTTAGCTTCGACTTCTCCCTTCGTTGATAAAGAGCGAGTCCGATGGCCGCGCCGACGGGCAGCGCGATCAAGATCACCAGGACCACGACAATAGCCGTGGACATTTCGTGTTTCCTTTCCCAGCCTGTGAAGCGAAATCATGCGTACAAACCTGTTCAGGTTGTTTACCAATTCTTAACTTCGATCTTAGGAGCCGGATTCTCTTGATGTCAACGAGAGGGAGCCCTGCGCGTCGACTTATTTCGAAGCGATAAATTTTGGCGCCGCCGGGCACCCGAGTCCTTACATAACGGGACGTACAGGTGTTCTATATATGCTGGAAAGCTGACGCTTTGATATATGGATAACTTTTGGCCACGAAGCCGCCCAAAAGGCATTGCATTGGCAGGAGTGGTTAACGACTATGTTCGTATATGAGTCAGCGATTCCAGCTTAAGTGGCTTTGGGGTGCGTTCCCCTTCGCGGGGGCCTGCCTCGGTATTCGCTTTGCAGCCCTCGACGCGGAAGACAAGCTGTCTGGATTCGAACTCATCATCGCGGCTCTCTTGTTTTGGCTGGGAATTCTAGCCTTACCATCCGCTGCTCTACTCGCAGTTAGCGAATTATGGCTTCGTCGCCGCGGGTTATCTCTCGCTTTCATTCCAGGGGTCGTAAGCGGCTGGCATCAAGAGAATGAATTCTACTGGCCTCTCGGCAAGCCATGGCGTAAGAGGGCCGTCGAGGAACTCCTGAATCCGGAGGAGACAGTCGCAGAGCCGCCGCAGGACGAACCGGAACCGCGAATTCAAGAGCCAGCGAAGGAGGCTCCGAAGGTCACGCTAAAGGGGACATATGACGCGCTCACGGCGCGAATCCGTCTCACTAACAACGATCTGCGCGCAAGGTTTCGGGTGCAGGTGCAGGAAGTAACCGGTATCTATCACATTATTTCCACAGCCCCAGACACGCCGTACGACCTTCCATGGCAGGAAGACTCATCGGACAAGTGGAAAGAATTAGGCAAGGGCGAGATGGCCGCCCTGGATTTCGCACAGGTCTACCACGGCTTCCAGTACTCTGGCGGGCTTAACCTAGCCCACAGGATAGCGGTAGACCCGCTGCCGGAGTTGGCAACAACTCAGCCTGCAGACCCGTTCGGAGCTCCACCCACTCGCTTCTATACCGCGGCCAAGCAGAATGCAGCTGTGACCTTCTACCGGCAGGGCAAGACTGACCACGTTGCAGATTCTCAGTCGTACACGGTCAAAGTCATCATGAAGCTCGCGATTATCATCGACACCCCAGTCCTTGGCGAGGACGCGGTACAGGCGACGTTCGTACTGGACTTCGGCGCCAAGGACCACTTTGACAATTTCACACTGGTAGAGATCGACGGTCAGCCTGTCTCAGCGAGCTAATAGAAGCGACTCGCTCCCGCTACGCGGCCTTAGGCTGTTGATTGCGATCCGCTCGTCAAATGCCGTCGCAGGTTGTCAGCCTTCTTCCTCAGCTTCGGGAGAAACAGAATTGTCGAAATCTCGAGGATGTCTGCGTCGCGTTAGCGGAGCCAGACCATCCAAAGCCGCGGTAGTCGGGCGTCCACTCCAAACTTTGCGGCCGAAGGGGCAGCCGGGCGCAGCGGGCAGGCGCGGCAGTTGAGGGCGCGCGCGGAGCACATGTGGCGTCCGTGGCGGATGAGCAGCTGGGTGGCGGTAGGCAGGCGATGGCCCAGGATTGGCACTCACTCTGCCGGGCGCTGGTGCCGCTCGTCGCGTTTTGCCTTAAGGCGAGCCTTAGTCTCAGTGAAACTCCGGCGCGGTCTCGATGAACTGCTTCACCTCGCTGGTCAGACCGTTCCAGAGGAACATGCTGCCGATGCCGCCCACTAGCAGTCGGGCCCAAATCTTGGGTGTGAAGCCAGAGTAAACGACCTTCGTTTCGGTTGGAGTTTGGTCCAGCTTCACCGTCACGGCTACGAAGCCGCTCTTGACGATCATGAAGTCACGCATGCTGCGCGGCATCCCGGTCCAGTCTGTCACAGTGTATTTCCCAGCAAAGTGGCGGGCGAAGGTAGCGCGCACGTCTTCTTTGGTGAGGCTGGGCTTATGGGCAATCGCCGTAACGGCCATCTTCTTTACTCTCCAGACCTGTTGCTTGCCCCGGGACTCACGCAGTTCCGGGCATTGTTGGCGGACCCATCAGCGGAGCAGTGGAAGTCTAACACCGGTCTGTGTGCCGGCAAGTTCGCGCTTCGCATGGTTGCGAGTGTAGGGGGCGGGCCTCCGCACTAAATCTTCGCGAAAGCGGCGTAGATTAGCTTCTCAGCGGTAAAACTGTGGGCCTGCGGTGCCTCGGCGTGGACTCAAGCGTTGTAGGGGAGAGTGTTTCCTTGGGTCCCCTTGCTCGCTTTGTTCCTGCCAGAAAGGCCTCGGCCGCGGGGCAGTCGGGGCGCAGCGGGCAGGCCTGGCAATTGGGGGCGCGCGCGGAGCACATGTGGCGTCCGTGGCGGATGAGCAGGATGTGGAAGCCGAAATGGTCCTGGGCGGGGACTTTCTGTTCGAGTAAGGTCTGCGCCTTCTCGGGTCCCAGCTTCTCCGCCACCAGTCCCAGGCGCGCCGAAACGCGGAAGACGTGCGTGTCTACGGGCAGTCCCGGCTTGCCGAGGCCGAAGAGCAGCACGCAGGCGGCCGTCTTGGGGCCCACGGCCGGGAGGGTGCGCAGCCACTGACGCGCGTCATCGTCGGGGAGGTCGCGCAGGAACTCGAGGTCGAAGGCGCCGGTGCGCGAGCGGATCTCGGCGAGCATGGCCTGGAGGCGTGGCGCCTTGGTGGGGGCGAGGCCGCCGGGACGGATGGCGTCCTCCACGTCGGCGAGCGGCGCTTCGACGACGCTTTGCCAGTCGGGGAAGCGTTGGAGGAGCCGGGAGAAGGCGCGACCGGAGTTGGTGTCGGAGGTGTTCTGGGAGAGCAGGGTCAGCACCAGCTCGGCGGTGGCGTCGCCGTGGGGGCGCCATTCGGGCTCGCCGTAGAGGGCCTGCAGGCGCTCGATGACCTCGTGGGGCTTGAGGGGCTTGATCTTGGGCACGAGGGGATCTTAGTGCAGAGGGCAGAGTGCAGAGTACATAGGCATAGCGCATAGCGCATAGGGCGGACGGGCAGGCGGGTCGGGCGGCTGGCGCCGGACGTGGGGCTGTGAACGACGGGCGTTAGTCAGGCCAAGACGCGATTGACTGAGGATGCGCGTGGGTAGGGGCGCACGGCCGTGCGCCCCTACGGGCCTCTTGGGACGACAGGGCTTTGATGGGCGGATGACGCCGAGGCTGGAAAGCCTCGGCTACGTTCTCGAAGGAACAGGGCGGCGGGCGTAGACTGGCGGCGAATTGTGAGACAGCGCGGGAGGGACGAACATGGCGGGGATGAGCGTTGAGGACAGGCTGGACGTTACGGACCTGGTGGCGCGTTACGCCGAGTGCGTGGACACGGCCGACGTCGACGGCTACGCGAACCTGTTTGTGCCGGATGGGGTCGTGGAGCACAGCGCGGGCAGTGTGAAGGGCCGGACTGAGATCCGCGCCTGGGTGGCCGGGCTGGCGCAGGCGGGTCGCATTGGCCCGGATTCGCGGCTGAAGCACGTGCTGGGCCTGCCGGTGATCCGCGGCGACGGGCAGCGCTGCACGGCGCGGACGTACGTGGTGATCCCGCGGCAGATGGAGTCGGGCGAGATTTCGACGCGGCTGGTGGGGACGTACAGGGACGAGATCGTGAAGCAGGACGGGCGGTGGCTGATCGAGAAACGGGTTATTGACCTGGAGTTTGTGGCGAGGCCGTGAGGCGAGGCAGTCAAGACGACGGAGCTGGGAGGGCGGATTTGGGCCCGGGCGGGTGGCCCGGGATTGCTTCGTCGCTGCGGCTCCTCGCAATGACAGTGTAGACCCGCGATCTACATGGCGCGGAGGAGGCGGATGCGGTCCTCGATTGGGGGGTGCGTGGAGAACATGTTGTTGAGGGCGCTCTTGTAGTCGGTGAGGGGGTTGACGAAGTAGAGGTGCTCGGTGGCCTTGGTCGCCTGGTCGAGGGGATCGGTGTCGCCGCTGATCTTTTCGAGGGCGGAAGCCAGGCCCTCCGGGTAGCGGGTGAGCAGCGCGCCGGAGGCATCGGCGAGGAACTCACGCTGGCGGGACACGGCGAAGGCGATGAGACGCGCGATGATCGGCGAGAGGATTACGAAGATCAGGGCCACGATCATGATGATGCCCGCGCCCTTGCTGTTCTTGTCGCCGTAGCTGCGACGGGAGCCCGCGCCGAACCAGGTCAGGCGCAGTCCGAGGTCTGCCATGAGCGCCAGCACGCCGATCAGCACCACGACGGTGCCCATGACCAGGGTGTCGCGGTTGCCGATGTGTGAGAGCTCGTGGGCCAAGACGCCCTCCAGCTCGCGACGGTCCAGCTTGTTGATGAGTCCGCGCGTGGCGGCAATCGAGGCGTGCTTGGGGTCGCGGCCGGTGGCGAAGGCGTTCATGGAGGCGTCTTCGATCACGTAGACCCTGGGCAAGGGTAGGCCGGAGCCGATGCAGAGGTTTTCGACCAGGCGGTAGAGATCGGGCTCCTCGGTCTCGCCGACCTGGCGGGCGCCCGCGACGTTGAGCGCGACGCTGTCCGAGCCGAAGTAGCTGAAGACGACGAAGAGCAGCACGAAGACCATGATGATCGGCGAGAGGCCGACCGGCAGTCCCATGATGATGCCGATCGACGTGGCCGCGGCCATGGTGATCAGGAAGAACAGCGTCATGAGGATGAAGGTGCGGCGGCGGTTAGAGGCGATGCGGTCGTAGATCAGGACTTGCTCTTGCATCAGCAGTGCCCTGCCGGTAAACGGCCTGGGGCGGCGTAGCGCTCAGAGACCGAACGAGTAGGGAAGCCGCCAGGTTTGCTGCGCATCCCTTCGACTTGGCTCAGGACAGGCGCTGGCGCGCTGCACCGCCTCCACCCCCCGAAGAAGGGGGAGAGCTGGGGGGACACCCCTCGGGCCTCTTGCACTGAACATGGGGGCTCTGCCCCCAAACTCCCGGCATGGGCCCTTCGGCCCCGCTCAGGATGCACCCTTCGGCCCCGTTCAGGATGCACTGCGTCCCTGAGAACCCTGCTGGCCACGCTCCCTAGTTGCCGGTGGCGGGCGGCTCGCCGGCCGGGGGCGAGGTGGGCGCTGCCGCGGGAGGGGTAGGGGCGGCAGTCGGCGCGAAGCTCACGGCGACGTCGGCGCGCTCGCCTTCGTCTGCCTCGAAGAACTCCTCAGCGGTGGTAGCGGTGGGG